>JAGDBR010000111.1 GCA_017958935.1 Lachnospiraceae bacterium
CGGGAAGACGATCGGCATGGAGGAGGACGCTGCGCTTCTGGACGACATCCCGGTCACAGACGACCCGGCGGGAGAAGCGCGGCCGGTGAAGCTGCAGCTTTCGGGCGCCGAACGCGGCACGCTCTACCATTACGTGATGGAATTCGTGCAGCGGGACGAACCGGCGGCCGAAATGCTTGCGCGGCTTGAAAAGGGAGGCTTGATTTCCGCCCTTGAAAAAGATACAATAAACAATGAGAAAATAGACCGTTTCCGGAACGGCCTGCTTGGCAAGCGCTTTTTCGACGCGCTGGATCGCGGCAGGGGCTTCCGGGAGCGGAAGTTCATTGTCGGCTTTCCGGTGCGTGAAGTCCTCGGCGACCGGTTCCCGGCGCTTCCCGACGGCGAGCGGATCATGGTGCAGGGCATCATGGACATGTACTTCGAGGAGGACGACGGGATCGTGATCGTCGACTACAAGACGGACCGCGTGGAGGATGCCGGCGTGCTGAAAGAGCGCTATCACCGGCAGCTGGAGCTCTATGCGGCGGCGCTGGAGCAGATCACGGGGAAACGCGTGAAGGAAACGTGGATCTACAGCTTCGCGCTCGACGAAGAGATCCCGCTGAAGATAAAATGAAGAAATTTCTGAAGATCCTGCTGATCCTTATTCTGGCCGTGATCCTTGCGGCAGCGGGGATCATCGCATACGTCCGGCTGCGGGAAGGCAGGCGGATCCTGAAAAATACCGAAAGCGCCGGGACCTATGACGCGATCCTTGTCCTGGGCTGCGGCGTCTATCCCGACGGGTCCCTGAGCCCGATGCTGCGTTACCGCCTGGAGTGCGTCCTTCAGCTTTACGAACAGGGTGCCGCGGACACGGTGTACGTGACGGGCGACCACCGGAAGGGCGAGTACGACGAAGTCGACCACATGATCGCCTTCCTGAAAGAGGGCGGCATCCCGGCCGAGAAGCTGATCCCCGACTACGAGGGGCATTCGACGTATCTCAGCATGACGCACGCGGCGGCGGACCTTTCCGGAAAGAAAGTCCTGGCGGTCACCCAGCGCTACCACCTGTACCGCGCGATGTACATCGGCGAGTTGTACGGGCTGCGGTGCGACGGGTGCGCGGCCGAGGACTGGGGCCTGTCCTCCGGCACGGTCTACCGGCACCTGCGCGAGCTCGCGGCGACCCTGAAGGACTGGGGCGTCTGCACGTTCGCGCGGTAAGCACACGAAGGGCAGCGCAAAAACCGACACAAAACCGGCACGGAAACAAACGCAGAAACCGGCACAGGAACAGGCACGAAAGCAGTTCAAAAACGTATCCATACACGAAGGAGATCCCGATGAAAGTTGTGATTCTGGCGGGCGGGTTCGGCACCCGGATCAGCGAGGAAAGCCATCTGATCCCGAAGCCGATGATCGAGATCGGCGGAAAGCCGATCCTCTGGCACATCATGAAGATCTATTCGCATTACGGCTTCAATGAGTTCATTATCCTGGCCGGCTACCGGCAGGACGTGATCAAGAGCTACTTTGCGAACTACTATACGCTGAATTCCGACGTGACGTTCGACCTGTCGGACAATTCCGTCGTGGTCCATTCCTCGCACGTGGATCCGTGGAAGGTCACGGTCGTCGACACGGGCTACGGCACGATGACCGGCGGCCGCGTGAAGCGTATTCAGCGGTACGTCGGGGACGAGCCGTTCTTCCTGACCTACGGGGATTCGGTCGCGGACATCGACATTCCTGCGCTGCTTGAATTCCACCGCGCGCACGACAAGACCGTCACGATCACGGCCGCGAACGTCGCGCAGACGAAGGGCATCCTGAACGTCAGCGCGGCCGGCGAGGTCGAAGCCTTCCGCGAGAAAGAGGAAGAGGACTCGACGCTGATCAACGGCGGCTTCATGGTCTGCGAGAAGGAGATCTTCAACTATCTGAAGGACGACGCCACGGTGCTGGAGAAGGAGCCGATGAAGGCGCTCGCCGAGGCGCGTGCGCTCGCGGCCTACACGCACAACGGCTTCTGGCAGTGCATGGACACGCAGCGTGAGAAGCGGAAACTCGAGGAACTGTGGGAAAGCGGGAACGCGCCCTGGAAGTTATGGGACTGACGGAAGAGGAGAACAGCCGCATCGGGCAGGAAGCGCCGGAAGGACCGGCGCTGATGAAGCAGGAGGAAGTCGAGCGTTCGATCCGGAAAAAGTTCCACAAAAGCCTGTTCACGCCGTTCGCGAAGGCGATCAACGCGTATGAGCTGCTGCAGCCCGGCGACCGCGTCGCGGTCTGCATTTCGGGCGGCAAGGATTCCATGCTGCTCGCGAAGCTGTTCCAGGAACTGAAGGCGCACCGGAAGTTCGACTTCGGCCTGGAATTCATCTGCATGGATCCGGGATACCTCCCCGGGAACCGTGCCCTGATCGAAGAGAACGCGGCGGCGCTCGGCATCCCGGTCACGATATTCGACAGCCCGATCTTCGACGCGGTCGCGGACGTCGGCAAGTCGCCCTGCTATCTCTGCGCGCGCATGCGCCGCGGGTATCTGTACCGGAAGGCGCAGGAGCTGGGCTGCAACAAGATCGCGCTCGGTCATCATTACGACGACGTCATTGAGACGATCCTGATGGGCATGCTCTACGGCGGGCAGGTCCAGACGATGATGCCGAAGATCCGCTCGACGAACTTCGAAGGGATGGAGCTGATCCGCCCGATGTACCTGGTCCGCGAGGAGGACATCCTCCGGTTCCGCGACTATCACGGGCTCCGATTCCTGCAGTGCGCCTGCCGCTTCACCGAGGCGGCCGAGAAAGGCGTGCGGCTGAACGAAGCCGCGAACGCGGGCGAACTGTCTAAACGGCGGGAGATCAAGCATCTGATCGCCGAACTGAAAAAGATCAATCCGTACGTGGAGAGCAACATTTTCAAAAGCGTTGAGAACGTGAACCTTTCCACGGTCATTGCGTATAATCAGAACGGCGCCGTCCACCCGTTCACGGAGTGGTACGGCCGGACAGGGGAAGAAGACGAATGAGCATCCGTTTCGACGAAGCTGCGCGGACGCTGACGATCCGGACGAAGCGCTCGGCGTATCAGATGAAAGCCGACACGCTCGGCACGCTGCTGCACACCCATTACGGGGCGAAGACGGCGGAGGACGACCTGTCCTACGCGATCTTTCCGATGGGCGCGACGATGGCCCCGAATCCGTACGAAACAGGGTACGAAGACCGCGACTACACGCTGGACACGTTGCCGCAGGAAATGAG
>JAGDBR010000112.1 GCA_017958935.1 Lachnospiraceae bacterium
CCGGCCTTGTCGCGGAAATAAAAGCGGCGGATGACCAAAATGCCCGCGATGAACAGCAGCAGCGCGAAGAACACGATGATCAGGACCAGCACCCAGAGCGGCAGCCGGCTGCGCAGAAAGGCCAGCCCCGCCGCGCCCATCAGGTTCGACGTGACGATCGAAGGCAGGACGCCGGTCGCGACCGTGCGGATGTATTTGCCGAAGGGGAGTTTTTTGCCGCTGCCGTAGTAGCAGATCGCCCCGAAGGGGATCAGCGGCATGATGAACAGGAAATAGAGCAGGAAGATCGTGTTCCGCTCATGGACGATGTCGGAAAACTCGGCAATGCTCTGTTCCCGCTTTTCATAGGCATCGTTCCTGATATGGTACACGCGGACCAGCACGAAAATGATGCTTGCGCCGAGGCAGACGCCCAGGTCGCATAAGAGGACCGCGAGCGGGAACGGGAAGCTTAAGGCGGCGGAGATCTGGATGAATTCGGCCGGGATGAAGACGACGACCATCTGGAGCGCTTCGACGAGGATGACCGTGAGATAGCCCTGGATACCGCGGTCGCGGATCAGGGCGGCTGCGCCGTCCACGTCCTTCGCAAGCTCCAGCCTCAGCAGCGGGATCAGGAGGTCTTTCAGGAAAAAAACGAACAAAAAAAGGATCGCACCGACCAGGAGCGCGATCCCGACCGGACCGATCTTTTTATGGTTTGGCAAAGAAGTGTTTTTCTCCGGCAAATCCATGCACCCCGGTCACGTTTTACATGCTGATTATAGACGAGGAGGGGCTTTTCGTCAAGGAGACGCGGCAGGGCCGGAGGCCTGAAAAAAACGGCAGATGACCAATGACAAACCGCCGGAAATCGTTTATAATATTCTTACAAGCGGAAGGACGCGAAGAAAGAGAACGCAAAAGGAGCTTTCGAAAGATGAAAGGAAGACGGTCCTGCATGATGGCGGCGATGCTGACGGCAGTTAGCCTGCTGGCAGTTTCCTGCGTCTTTGTCTCGCCTTCCGGTGATCCCGCAGAAGGAACGGGCACGTCATCCGCGCCCGAAAGCACTGCGGAGTACGTCACGGAAACGGCTCCCGAAAGCACCGCGGAAACGGTCACGGAAGCCGTTCCCGAAAGCATGACGGAAGCAACGGAGCCCGAAGTGTTCCATACGGTGCGGTTCGTCTCTTCCGACGGCACGGAATTGTCTTTGGCACAGCAGGTGAAGCCGGGAGAACGGCTCCATGCGCCGGATCCGCCTGCGGTTCCCGGAAAGACCTTCGAAGGCTGGTACGGGGAAGGCATTGCGGGCAAATGGCAGTTCGACGGGGACACGGTCGATCAGGACATGACGCTGACGGCCGTCTTCACGGATCCCGTCCCGCGCATGCCGAGCGCGCTGACGACGTTCGACATCGGCCGGAGCGCAGCGGACCTGAACGGCACGAATGCCGCCGTGGTGATCTTCCTCCAATTCACGGACGGCTACGTCCCGGACCGGGAACAGTTCGAGAACAGTTTCAAGGGGAAATACGGTCAGGAAAGCGCGCTGGACTCGGTCTCGACCTATTTCGGCTTCAATTCCTACGGGCAAGTCTCGCTTGACTATTACTTTTTCTATTACGATTCCGGCTTAAGCTGCCGGGAAGCCTATCTCCTCACGAGTGACGAAGATTACGGCCACCGGCTGCTCTACGATGCGTTCGACGCGTTCCGGGATCAATATGAGGGTGATCCGAAAGACTGGGATAAGAACGAAGACGGTTATGTGGACATGCTCTGGTTCGTGACCGGGGAGGATACGGAAAAAACAGTCGGGGACGGCCGCCGGTACGTCATATACGGAAGCGCCACGCCCATCGTCGGTTTTGCCCCGGACCGGGAAAGACCGGCCATTCACTGCTTTTCGAAAATCATGTACGAGGATATGAGCATACCGCTTCAGCCGGCATATCAGACGGGCGGGCTCCGCATCCTGCTCCACGAGACGGGACATCAGTTCGGTCTGGAGGATTATTACGATCCGTACCCCTACGGGGACGAGGATACTTTTGACGCGCTGGGCATGTTCGACATGCAGGTGTCAAACTTCGGGGACTGGAATTCCTACTCGAGGTTTACCTGCGGATGGGTGGCCCCGTACGTTATAGACGGTTCGCAGGAAGAGACGACGCTGAAGCTCGGCTGTTCGTCCGAAGTCCCGGACGCGCTGCTGATCCCAACGGCGGCAGGATGGAACGGAACGGCTTTCGACGAATACATACTGATCGACGTGCTGGCGCCTTACGCCGCGAACGGCTACGACTGGCAGCTGCTGTCGAACGAAGTACAGACGGATCCGAACGATCCGCGGATGCAAGGCGGCGTGCGTGTCTGTCATGTCGACGGCCGGCTGATCCGGGTCGACGGAGAGAAAAGAGCGGTCGAAACGCAGGAAGAACTCATGGATGCCGTCCGGGACCGGAAGGCCGGAAAGGGCGTGCAGCTCTGGTCCCGTTTCTGGAATTCGAACGGCATCGATCCGGTGCTGCCGGAAGATTCCCGGTTCTGCCATATGGTCGAGATCGTGCCCTCCGACGGCAGCGCCCGTTTCCGCAGGAACGAACACAAAATGTACTGGCAGGCCAACGATACGCTGACGGTCAGCGACCTGTACGGCCCGGGCGACACTTTTTCCATGGAAGCCTGCGCGGACGCGTTCGTGTTCGCCCCGTTGATGAATGACGGTTCGACCTTTGATTATGAAGTCACAGTGGACTTTTTCGATCCGGACGAGCGCGAGGCCATCGTGACGGTCCGGAAGATACGATGAGACAAGGAGGCAGTAGATGAAGGAATCAATGGTGGAAGCCCTGCGCTTCCAGATGATGCCCGTGGCGTTCGAGCGGATGCGCGCCGCCGACGGCAACAAACCGCTGGCCAACTGGGCCTATGTGCGCGCCCTGCTGTTCCTGGGCTATTACCGGCACGGGAAGCTGACCGGGAACGACGTCGAGATCCGGCTGATCAAGGAATTCATGGACGGGCTGATCGACGAAGGCATCGAGAAGACGATCGATTTCAGCTACGCGAGCACCGACCAGATCTCGATGGCGAATGCCCTGCTGTATCTTTATGACGAATACGGCGACGAAAAGTACAGGCAGCTGGCGGACCGTTTCTACGCGTCGATGATGACGTTCCCGCGTACCGAACAGGGCAGTTTCTGGCACAAGATCAACTATCCGAACCAGGTCTGGCTGGACGGGCTTTACATGGCGCACCTGTTCTACACAGGCTATGTGAAGCGGTTCGGGGAAAAGAAAGACTACAGCGACACGTTGACGCAGCTGAAGAACGTGCGCGCGCTGTGCTTCAAGGAGGACGAGGGCGTCTACTATCACGCCTGCGACACGAAGAAACTGATGTTCTGGGCAGATCCGGAGACCGGACTTTCGCCGAACGTCTGGCTGCGCTCGGTCGGCTGGCTCGCGATGGCGCTGACGGAGGTCTGGGAGACCGTGAAGGACGACGCGCCGGAAGGGCTCGGCGCATTGCCGGAGCAGCTGACGGAGCTTCTGTCGGGCATGCTGCCGCATCTCAGGGAAGACATGTGGTACCAGGTCTTCAACCGCGAGGACGGCGAGAACAACTATCTCGAGACGAGCGGCTCCCTGATGCTGGCATACGCGATGATGAAGGCAGCCCGGATCGGCATGATCCCGGAAGAGTGGAAGACGCTCGGCCGGAAGGTATACGAGAGCGTGCTGACGCATTATCTGACCGAAGAGCGCGGCCGGATCCATCTCGGCGGCATCTGCGCGTCGGCGGGCCTCGGCACGAATCCGGACACCGGCATCCACCGCGACGGCACCTACCGGTATTACACGGTGCAGGAGAAGGTCATCGACAATAACGGGCACGGCGTCGGCGCGCTGTTCCTGGCGGAGAACGAGTATCTTCAGGGAGAATGATCCTGCGGCACATAAAAGGAATGCGGGCGGCGTTCCGCTCGTCCGTGAGCAAATAACAAGGAGGTCAATATGGGTTTATTTGATAAGATCATGGCAGGCGCCGGCAAGAATGCCGAAGAGAAGACCGGCCTTTCGGGCGCATGGACCAAGGACCGCGTCGTCACGCTGGACGGGATGCCCGAGACGCTCGAGGAACTGAAGGCCGCCGTCGACGTGAAGGATCCGGGGAGCGTCGCGGCTTACTGGGTGTACAGCGTCATGGCGCTGACCGGCGATTACGAGACCGGCATCGGGATGATGAAGTATCTGTTCGCGGACCTGGAGCCGTTCGGCAGAGGCTTCACCGAAGGCGGGAACAGAGGCCTCGCGGGCTGGAACACCGCGTTCAACGAGCGGCTGACGGACGACGAATACCGCTGGCTTCCGCGCGCGTATTTCTGCGGCGCCGCTGCGGCAAACGGCTTCAAGCCGGCAGTCCCGCTGGCGGTCGAGCTGCATTACAACGCGCCGCTGACCGAGGCGGCGAACAGCCAGAGCCTTGTGCAGCAGGGACGCCTGAACATTGTCTACTGGGTCCGCAGCAATGCGGCCGGCTGCCAGGTCAACCTCGTGCTTGCCAAGTTCGAGGGTTCCGACCGCTGGTACGTGACGAGCGGCGCTTCGAGCTCCGAACTGTTCTACGATCAGCGCGCCGGCCTGACTGCCGAAGCGAAGGCGAAGCTTTACGAGTAAGCACCGTAAACGTACGGGGCAGGCTTGATGCCTGCCCCGTTTTTTGATGACCGGGCATTGCTGCCCGTTTTTTCCGTTAAGTTTGCGTTACAGGCTGTTTTTCTTGTGCCAGTCGAGCGCGAAGTCGATCAGGAAGCGCATGAGCTTCGGCTGTTCCTTCTCCATGTGCGCACCGCCGAGGAAACGCATCTCCAGCGGCTTTTCGGCGGTGTACGGCGTCCATTCGGGGAGCGGGGTCCC
>JAGDBR010000009.1 GCA_017958935.1 Lachnospiraceae bacterium
CAGGGAAGTCGAAGCCGGCACCTACTCCAGCGGCGTGCTGGACGTCGAGGTCGAGAGCCTGCCGAACGCAAAACGTTTCATCAAGCTCGGCAAGGGGACGATGGTGCACGACATGAACGGCTTCCGGGTATCGGTCACCGATCCGGAAGGAAAAGAGCATGTGATGGAGAAAACGGTCCCGTCCATGTATTCCGTCCACATCGAATATCAGTATCTGTTCAAACACGGAGACTGTGTGGACCTGAACACCCTGGAGGATACCTGGTACACGTATCTGCAGGGCAGGGACTTTGCCGTCACGAAAATGGCGCTGGCGACCGAGGAACTGTATTACGATTACAGGCGGAAGATCGGAAAACCGTGCAGGAGAGGGCTTGCATAAAGGCAGCAGAGGAAACGAATGGATATTAACAGGAAACTGTCGGAAGAACTGAACGTCAGACGGTCACAGGTCGACGCTGCCGTACAGTTGATCGACGAAGGCAATACGATCCCGTTCATCGCGCGTTACCGGAAAGAAGCGACCGGCGCGCTGGACGATGAGCAGCTGAGGACGCTGTATGAACGCCTGACCTATCTTCGCAATCTGGAAGATAAGAAGAAGACCGTGCTCGCGAGCATCGAAGAGCAGGGGAAGCTGACGGATGAACTGAAGGCGGCGATCCTCGCGGCGGAAACGCAGGTCGCCGTGGACGATCTGTACAGACCGTACCGCCCGAAACGCAGGACGCGCGCGACGATCGCGCAGGAAAAAGGACTGGAGCCGCTGGCGGAACGTATCCTTGCGCAGGAAAAGGGCTTTTCCCCGGAGAAAGAAGCGGAAGCGTACGTGTCGGAGGAAAAAGGGGTCAAAGATGCTGCCGAAGCGCTCGCCGGCGCCTGCGACATCCTGGCCGAGCGGATCTCCGACGATGCGGATCACAGAAAATACATTAGGGAAGCGACCATCGAAAAAGGCCGGATCGAATCGTCTGCAAAAGACGAAAAGACCGAATCGGTCTACGAAATGTATTACGAATACAGCGAGCCCGTCAGCAAAGCGGCGGGTCACCGGATCCTCGCGCTGAACCGCGGTGAGAACGAGAAGATCCTGAACGTGAAGATCACGGCGCCGGAGGAAGACATCCTGCGCTATCTGAAAAAACAGACCGTCACGGGTGAAAACGAAGCCTGCGCCGAACTGCTGGACAGGACCTGTGCGGATGCCTACGGGCGTCTGATCGCGCCATCCGTCGAGAATGAGATCCGGAACATGCTGACCGAAAAAGCCGAAGACGGCGCGATCAAGGTCTTCGGCAGGAACCTGACGCAGCTTCTGATGGCGCCGCCGGTCAAGGGACAGGTCGTACTGGGCTGGGACCCGGCATTCAGGACGGGCTGCAAGCTTGCGGTCGTGGATGAGACGGGCAAGGTGCTCGACACCGCAGTCATTTACCCGACGGCCCCGCAGTTCAAGGTCGAAGAGGCGAAGGCGGTCCTGAAAAGAATGATCGCGAAACATCACGTCACACTGATCTCGCTGGGGAACGGGACGGCCTCCCGCGAATCCGAGCAGATCATCGTCGGCCTGCTGAAAGAGCTGCCGGAAAAGGTACAGTACGTGATCGTCAATGAAGCCGGCGCATCGGTCTATTCGGCGAGCAAGCTCGCGACGGAGGAGTTCCCGCAGTTCGACGTCGGACAGCGGAGCGCGGCGTCCATGGCGCGCAGGCTCCAGGATCCGCTCGCGGAGCTCGTCAAGATCGATCCGAAGTCGATCGGCGTCGGACAGTATCAGCACGACATGAATCAGAAAAAGCTCGGGGAAGCGCTTTCGGGCGTCGTCGAGGATTGCGTGAACAGGGTCGGCGTCGACCTGAACACGGCCTCGGTCTCCCTGATCGAATACATTGCGGGCATTTCGAAGCCGCTGGCGAAGAACATTGTCGCATACCGTGAGGAAAACGGCGCGTTCACGTCCAGAAGGCAGCTGCTGAAGGTGCCGAAACTCGGACCGAAGGCGTTCGAGCAGTGCGCGGGCTTCATGCGCATCCCGGGCGGCAAGGATCCGCTCGACGCGACGGCGGTGCATCCGGAAAACTACGAGGCAACGGAGAAACTGCTGCAGAAACTCGGTTATACGCCGGAAGACATCCTGTCGCACAAAGTCGCGGGCATTTCGAAAAAAGCCGGCGACCGCGCGGCGCTCGCATCAGAGCTCGGCGTCGGCGTGCTGACGCTGGACGATATCCTGAACGAGCTGGAGAAGCCGGCGCGCGATCCGCGCGAAGACATGCCGCAGCCCGTCCTGCGAAGCGACGTGCTGGAAATGAAGGACCTGAAGCCCGACATGGTGCTGAAGGGGACCGTGCGGAACGTCATCGATTTCGGCGTCTTCGTCGACATCGGCGTCCATCAGGACGGCCTGGTCCACATATCCGAGATCTGCAGCCGCTACATCAGCCATCCGCTGGAGGTGCTGAAGGTCGGCGACGTCGTGGACGTCAGGGTCAAAGAGGTCGACCTGAAGAAGGGCCGCATCTCCCTCACGATGAAAGGGCTGAACGGCGACGTGTCCGAAGCTTCCGTAAGGGAACGCCGGGACCAGGGCCCGCGGAAGCGGCCGGAGGATCAGGCGCCGAAAGGACAGAAACACGGGAACGATGCACCGAAAGGGCAGCGGCCGGGGAACGATACACCGAAAGGACAGCGCCCCGGGAATGCCGGCCGTACAGACCGGAAAGGGCAGGACCTGGATCTTTCGGGTCTGATGAAGAAGTTCGGGACCGATCATTTGAAGAACGGCAGGAAATGAACCGATGGCGTCACAGAGACAGGAGCGGCCGGGGAGCGGACAAAGCGCCAAAAGCCGCAAAAAGAAAAAGAACCAACGGAAGCTGCTGATGAAGCGGCTGCTTTGGCTCGTGCTCGGAACGGGTCTCGGCATCTTTCTGCTGGTCACGCTGATCCTGTCGCTGCAGCCGCTCTCGAAGGCATACGCGCTGGAACTTGAAAAGAACAGCTTCCTGATGCACATCGGCGACGAAGCCGATATCGGCAGGTCCTTTGCGAAGACGACCGACCGAAATTATCTTGCGCTTCTTGTCCGCGGGAAACAGAAAAAGATCACGTTCGAAAGCAGCGACGAAAACGTCGCGACGGTCGATGAGAACGGCCGGATCACGGCGACCGGAAAGGCGCGGCGAACATCCTGCTGAAGGTCTCCGACATCGAGAAGACCGTCTGCGTCGATTCCTTCGTGCGCGGGACTTCGCTGACCTTCGAAAAGGACGAGTACGAACTGAATACGGGCGAAAGC
Source organism: Lachnospiraceae bacterium (assembly GCA_017958935.1). The sequence goes on from JAGDBR010000009.1 coordinate 3,299, forward strand.
TTTTCGGCCCGTACC
>JAGDBR010000113.1 GCA_017958935.1 Lachnospiraceae bacterium
CGAAGATCAGCGTCCTCGTGCCGGTCTTCAGGACGCCCGTCAGGTTCCTGCAGGAAATGATCGAGTCGGTCCTTTCGCAGAGCTACGGGAACTTCGAGCTCTGCCTCGTGAACGCGGATCCGTCGAAGGAAGACACGGCTAAGACGCTGGAAGAGTATCGGAAGAAGGACGCCCGCGTCCGTGTGAAGGACCTGGCCGGGAACCTCGGCATTTCCGGGAACACGAACGAAGCCTTCGCGATGGCGGAAGGCGAATACATTGCGCTGCTGGACCATGACGACGTGCTGGAACCCGACGCGCTTTATGAGTACGTGAAGGAGTTGAACACGCATCCCGAAACGGACGTGTTCTACAGCGACGAGGACAAGATCACCGAAAAGTCCTGTGACTACTTCTTCCCGTATTTCAAGTCCGATTACAATCCCGACCTGCTGCGCGGGAACAACTACATGTGCCATTTCCTGATGGCGAAAAAGAGCCTGGTCGAAGAAGCCGGGCGCTGGGATCCCGCCTTCGACGGCGCACAGGATTACGACCTGATCCTGCGGCTTACCGAAAAAGCAAAGCGCATCGCGCACGTCCCGCGGATCCTTTATCACTGGCGCTCCTACGGCAATTCGACCGCCCAGTCGCAGTCGAACAAGGACTACGCGAAGGACGCGGGCCTGAACGCGCTGAAGGCGCATTTTGAGCGCACCGGGACGCGTGCGGAGATCCGGAAGTCGCCCGTCGTCGCGGGCTGGTACGAAACGTCTTACCCGGTGTCGGGCGAGCCGCTCGTCTCGATCCTGATCCCGAACAAGGACCACACGGACGACCTGAAGAAATGCCTGGATTCCCTGTTCGACCGGTGCACGTACCGGAACTTCGAGGTCCTGATCCTCGAGAACAACAGCACGAAGCAGCAGACCTTCGACTACTACGAAGCGGTCCGGAAAGCGCATGAGAACGTGCGCGTCCTGACCTGGAACGCGCCGTTCAACTTCTCGGCGATCAACAACTTCGGCGCGCAGGAAGCACGCGGCGAATACCTGCTGCTTCTGAACAATGACGTCGAGGTGATCTCGGAGAACCTGCTCGAGCACATGCTCGGCTTCGCCCAGCGGCCGGACGTCGGCATCGTCGGCGTGAAGCTGCTGTATCCGGACGACACGGTCCAGCACGCGGGCGTGCTGGTCGGCGCGGGCGGCCTTGCGAGCCACATGTTCAAGGGCATCCCGGACAGCGATCCCGGGTATTTCGCCCGGGCGATCACGACGCAGGACGTCTCCTGCGTGACCGCGGCCTGCATGATGGTTTCGAAGGCGCTCTACGAAAAGGCCGGCGGCATGGACGAGCGCTTCACGGTCGCCTTCAACGACGTGGACTTCTGCCTGAAGATCCGCGAGATGGGACTGCTGATCGTATACGACGCTTATGTGAAGCTCTATCATTACGAATCGAAGTCGCGCGGGGCCGAGGACACGCCGGAGAAATTCGAGCGCTCCGGGGCCGAAGTCGCATTGCTGAACGAGCGCTGGAACATCCAGAGCGCGAAAGAAGCCGGGGCCTTCGCCGACCCCTATTACAACCCGAACCTAAGCTACCTGGTGTTCTTCCAGCCGGATTACAGCCTGGCGGACAGCAGGAGAAGAAAAACGGAACAATAAGCAGAACAATAAACAAAACAATAAACAGAACAACGAACAGACATCACGGAGGGACTTTAATGACAAGGTCCCTCCGTTTTTTAAGGGGAATGATATGGAATGCCTGACGCTGAAAAAATCCAACTGCAAGAACTGTTATAAGTGCATCCGGCACTGTCCGGTAAAGTCGATCCGCTTCTCGGGAAACCAGGCGTACATCATCGGCAATGAGTGCATCATGTGCGGCACCTGCTTCGTCGTGTGTCCGCAGAACGCCAAGCAGATCGTCAGCGAGCGCGAGAAGGTCCGCGTGCTTCTGCAGAGCGGTGCGCCGGTCGTCGCAAGTCTTGCGCCGTCTTTCATCGCGAATTACGAAGGGACCGGCATCGAATCAATGCGGGAAGCGCTGAAGAAGCTGGGATTCTACGACGCGGAGGAGACGGCCGTCGGCG
>JAGDBR010000114.1 GCA_017958935.1 Lachnospiraceae bacterium
CGGCGCTCCTGCTTTTCGCTCTTCTGTCGGTTCAGTCAGTGTTCTTTTCCGGCCGGAAAGCTGAACGCCTCCGTGCCGGAGCCCAGTTCCCGCTCGAAGAGGCCGCCGGCCGCATCGAACCGGAACAGCGCCGATGCGTTGACCGGCACCCGGACGCGGACCTCGTACCCCGCATCCGTCCGCTTCCATCCGCAGGAAAGCATCCCGTACGGGGTCTCCAGCGCCCCTTCCGCATGCGTCAGGCCGCCGCCCGGCTGCGGGTAAAGGACGGCATGCCGGTAGCCCGGCGCGTCCTCGTCCTGCCGGATACCTGCGATCGTCTGCGCCATCCAGTCGCCGACCGCACCGTACGCGTAATGATTGAACGAATTCATCGCGGGGCTCCACATCGTGCCGTCGGGCTTCAGCCCGTCCCAGTGCTCCCACACCGTCGTCGCGCCCTTCTTCACCTGATAGAGCCACGACGGATAGTCGTCCTTCAGCAGCAGCTCGTACGCTTCCTTCAGATGCCCGGTCCCGGACAGCGCGAAGCAGAAATAGGGCGTCCCGACGAAGCCGGTCGCAAGATGCCCGTCCCGCTCTTCAAGCAGCTGCAGCAGTTCCCGGACAGTGCCCGCGAGAAACCCCTCCGGCACCAGCCCGAAATGGATCGCCGCGATGTGCGCGGTCTGCGTCGGGACGGTCATGCCGCCCGTCTCTTCATCAAAGAAGCGGCGCGCGAAATCGGCGCGAAGCGCCTCATACAGCGTCCCGTACGCCTGCGCGTCTTCCGTTTTCCCGAGCGCCTTCGCAGCCTTCGCCATGACGCCCGTCACATACGTGTAATAAGCGGCCGCCGTGAAGGTGTCCGGCGTCGCGCCGTGATAACTTCCCGGACTTGCGTCCAGCGCGACCCAGTCTCCGAACTGCGTCTTATAGGTCCAGACGCAGCCGTCCGCGTGCGCCTTCATGAAACGGACCCATTGCTGCATGGATCCGTACTGGTCTTCGAGGATCCGCGGATCGCCGTAAGCGAGATACAGGTTCCAGGGATTCAGCACCGCGACGTCTCCCCAGACCGCCGCGCCCTGCGACCCGTTGCGGATGAAGCCGGACGCGGCGTCCGGCGAATAGCGCACCGTATAAGGATCCGGTACGACGTGCGAGACTGCCCCGTCCTTACCCTGGTCCGCCGCGACGTCCGCGAGCCACTTCTCGAAGAACGGCTCCGTCTGCATCATATAGGCCGCGGTCCGGCAGAAGATCTGCGCGTCGCCTGTCCAGCCCATGCGCTCGTCACGCTGCGGACAGTCGGTCGGGATGTCCACGAAATTGCTTTTCAGTCCCCAGCGGATGTTGTGCCAAAGTTTGTTCAGGTCCGGATCGGAGCAGGAAAACGTCCCGATCGGCTCCATATCGGAATGCAGCGCAAACGCTGTGAAATGCGTGGTTTCGGGGACCGCTCCGTCGATGAACGACGCGATCTTCGCATACCGGAAGCCCTGGTACGTAAAGTGCGGGCAGTAATGCACCGGCCCGCCGCCGCAGACGTAAACGACGCGGTTCTTTGCGGTCCTGAGGTTCTCGGTATAAACGTTCCCGGCCGCGTCGAGCACCTCGAAGCAGTCGAGCTCGATCACCGCCCCCGCCGGCGCATCCGGCAGGTCGATCCGGATCACGCCGGCCATGTTCTGCCCGAAGTCAA
>JAGDBR010000115.1 GCA_017958935.1 Lachnospiraceae bacterium
CCAGGACTGGGCGATCTCGAGGAACCGTTACTGGGGCACCCCGCTGAACATCTGGGAGTGCGAATGCGGCCACCGCGAGTGCGTCGGTTCCCGCCGCGAGCTGTTCGAAAAGAGCGGCGACGAGCGGGCGAAGACCGTCGAGCTGCACCGGCCGTACATCGACGAGATCCTGCTGAACTGCCCGGAATGCGGCGGAAAGATGAAGCGCGTGCCGGAGGTCGTGGACTGCTGGTTCGATTCCGGCGCCATGCCGTTCGCGCAGCATCATTATCCGTTCGAAAACCAGGACCTGTTCGAGCAGCAGTACCCGGCCCAGTTCATCAGCGAAGCGGTCGACCAGACGAGAGGCTGGTTCCACGCGCTGATGGCGGAAGGCACGCTCCTGTTCAACAAGTCGCCTTACGAGAACGTCATCGTGCTCGGCCTCGTGCAGGACGAGAACGGACAGAAGATGAGCAAGTCGAAGGGCAACGCGGTCGATCCGTTCGAAGCCCTGGCTTCCTACGGCTCCGACGCGATCCGCTGGTATTTCTACAACAGCTCCGCGCCGTGGCTGCCGAAGCGCTTCTCGAAGGACGCCGTGATCGAGGGCCGCTCGAAATTCATGGGCACGCTCTGGAACACCTACGCGTTCTACACGCTGTACGCCGAGATCGATCAGTTCGATCCGACGAAGTACCTCCGGGACGGCAAGTGGGAGCCGAAGGACCTGTCGGTCATGGACCGCTGGATCCTGTCGAAACTGAACAGCCTGATCCTGACGGTCGACTCGAACCTGGAGAACTACAGGATCACCGAAGCGTCCCGCGCGCTGCAGGATTTCGTCGACGACCTGTCGAACTGGTACGTCCGCCGCTCGCGCGAGCGCTACTGGGCGAAGGGCATGGAGCAGGACAAGATCAACGCCTACATGACGCTGTTCGAAGCCCTGAAGACGGTGTCGCTGCTCGCGGCGCCGATGATCCCGTTCATGACGGAGGAGATCTATCAGAACATCGTCGTCTCGGTCGATCCGGACGCGCCGGAATCCATCCATCTGTGCAGCTATCCCGCTGCCGACGGATCGATGATCGACAAGGCGCTCGAAGACGAGATGGACCACGTCCTGAAGCTCGTCGTCATGGGACGTGCGTGCAGGAACGCGGCGAATCTGAAGAACCGCCAGCCGCTGCAGACGATGTACGTGAAGGCGCCGTTCGAACTCGGCGAGTACTTCGACGAGATCATCGAAGAAGAACTGAACGTCAAGGACGTCGTGTTCACCGACGACGTACGCAGCTTCACGACTTACATTTTCAAGCCGCAGCTCCGGACCGTCGGCCCGAAGTACGGACGCGCCCTCGGCGCGATCCAGGCGCATCTGCGCGCCCTGGACGGGAACGCCGCGATGGACGAACTGAAAGCGACAGGCGCCCTCCGTTTCGACGCGAACGGCACGGAAGTCGCTCTGACGGAAGACGACCTGCTGATCGAGATGGTGCAGCAGGAGGGTTACGTGTCCGAGAATAACGGCGACATCACGGTCGTGCTGGACACGAACCTGACGGAAGAACTGATCGAAGAAGGCTTCGTGCGCGAGGTCATCTCGAAGATCCAGCAGATGCGCAAGGAAGCCGACTACCAGGTGACCGACCGCATCGCGATCACCTACGACGGCACGGAGAAGATCGAAAAGATCATCCGGGACCGCGCGGCCGACATCATGGGCGACACGCTCGGCAAGTCGGTCGAAAAGGGCGCGAAGGGCTACGTCAAGGACTGGGACGTCAACGGCGAAGCCTGCACGCTCGGCACGAAAGTCGTCGGGTAAGAAACGCGAAGCACGCGGATGGAGCGCGGACAGGGGCGGGAATCGCCCCGTCCGGTCCTCCGCCTCCATACAGAAATCAGGTATTGAATGAGCAGAACCGAATTTAACAAAGAACAGTTCAAGCAGCTGGTAACGACCGTCGCGCATCTTCTGTACCGGAAGAAGCTGAAGGACGCCACGCCGGAAGAATTATTCGCCGCGGTCTCCTACGCGGTCAGAGACCTCGTGAACGACGACTGGATCGCGACGCAGGAAGCGAACAACCGTGCGGACGGACGCATCCTGTACTATATGTCGATGGAGTTCCTGATGGGCCGCGCCCTCGGGAACATGCTGATCAACATCGGCCACAGCGAAGAGGTGCGGGAAGCCCTCGCGGAGCTGGGCGTCGACCTGAACCTCGTCGAGGATCAGGAAGCCGACCCGGCGCTCGGGAACGGCGGCCTGGGACGGCTCGCGGCCTGCTTCCTGGATTCGCTCGCGACCCTGGGCTACAGCGCCTACGGCTGCGGCATCCGCTACCGCTACGGCATGTTCGCCCAGCGCATCGTCGACGGCTATCAGGTCGAGGTGCCGGACAACTGGCTGAAGAACCCGAACCCGTTCGAGATCCGCCGCACCGAGTACGCGTGCGAGGTCAAGTTCGGCGGCCGCATGATCATGACGACCGACGAGAACGGGCGGAACCATTTCGACCTGGCCGATTATGACTCGGTCATCGCGATCCCCTACGACATGCCGGTCGTCGGCTACGGCTCCGGCGTCGTCGACACGCTGCGCATCTGGGACGCCCAGGCGGTCGAGGACTTCAACCTGGATTCCTTCGAGCAGGGGCACTACGAGCAGGCGGTCGCGCAGCAGGGCCTTGCGAACAGCATCGTCCAGGTCCTGTATCCGAACGACAACCATTACGGCGGCAAGAAGCTCCGCCTGAAGCAGCAGTATTTCTTCATTTCCGCGACGCTTCAGACTGCCATCAAGAAGTTCAAGAGCACCCACGGCGGGTCGCTGAAAGACTTCGAAAAGCACGTCGTCTTCCAGATGAACGACACGCATCCCTCCATGACGGTCGCCGAGCTCATGCGTCTTCTGATGGACCAGGAGAAGTACGAGTGGGACGAGGCGTGGAACATCGTCACGCAGTGCGTGGCCTACACGAACCACACGATCATGGCGGAAGCGCTGGAGAAATGGCCGATCGACCTGTTCTCGAAGCTGCTGCCGCGCGTGTTCGGGATCATTGCCGAGATCAACCGCCGCTTCGTCGCGCAGATCCGTGCGAAGTTCCCGGGCGACGAGGACCGCGTCCGCCGTATGGAGATCCTTCACGACGGACAGATCCGTATGGCATACCTTGCGATCGTCGGTTCCTATTCGGTGAACGGCGTCGCGGCCCTTCACACGAAGATCCTCGAAGAAAAGGAACTCAAGGACTTCTACGAGATGTGGCCCGAGAAGTTCCACAACATGACGAACGGCATCACGCAGCGCCGCTTCCTCGGCCACGGCA
>JAGDBR010000116.1 GCA_017958935.1 Lachnospiraceae bacterium
CGGACGGCAGGGGATTCGTCGCGTCGACGCTGGAATGCGAATGCGTCGCATTGACCAGCACGTGCTCGTACGGCAGGCCGAACGCCTTGGAAACCTCGGTCCGCATCTGATCGATCAGCTGATTGAAACAGTTCAGAATGTCGACCGTATACAGTAACAGCGTACCGCCGTTTTCGTCCGTGATCGCGATGCAGGTCGTGTAAAGGTCGTCCAGGATCCGCGTTGAAAGACGCTTCTCGGAAACGCCGTAGCCTGCCATCGGAACCGGGTCCGACGGCGTGATGTCAACGATGCCGTACCCTGCGCGGAACTTTCCCTGATAAGGATCTTCTGCAAGCGGTGCCGGATTGGGTGTACTGCATTTGTTGCCTTCCATGGATGTCTCTCCTTTAGTTGTTTTTATAGAGGTCGTTCAGGATCTCCACGTAACGGGACGCAAGGTCCTCGGCCGCGCCGCGCCCGATCCGGGCGGTGTCCGTCTCATAGCAGCCGTAGTCCCACGCTTCCGCCGAAGCAAGATACCCGTAATGCTCGTTCGAATAGCCCAGAACGAAGGTGTATTTCGTGGGCGAATTATCACGGACGAAGTTCCCGTTCGTGTCAAAGGTCTCAAACGGCGCCTGCGTGAACGCGAGGTCGCCGATCCTGCCGACCGCGATATAGAATTTCATCGTTGCCGGCAGCGCCGAGCGCGAAATAAGATATCCCGCATGGTACTGACTCTGAATGTAATGCGTCGGATCCGCCTCGCACGCTATATTGCCGTTGTGCGTCTCCTGCCATTTGTTGTAAACGAGACGCGCTTCCGCGACGTGCTCGAGTTCTTCCTTGTTGGACGCGGCCTCAAACTCCTCTTCCACGATCACGATTGGGCCGGTCTGGATCTCTTCCCATCCTTTGTCGATCTGCTCGATCATAATGTCCGCGACTTCACGCGCGTATTCCTTGTAATCCTTCGGCGGCTGGTACTCTTCCGCAAGGGACGTGGTCCCGACGCTCGTGCCGGAATCGCCCTGCAGGTAGACAAAATGATTGCCGTATTGCTTTTCGATGTACGCGCGCACCATGCCGACCCAGTCTGACGAAATGTTCGTCGGTGCCGACTGACCGGCAGCGCTCGAGAAGCGGGACGTCATCGTCGAATGGCAGCGCCAGTTCGAAAGCATGACGTCTTTTCCACCTTCCCGCACGAAATTCACAAGGAACATGATGTGGTTCGCTTCGTATGTGTGCCTGGCCGGCGTGCCCTTGCAATAGCGGCTATGGTTGACGCCGTATGCCTCGCCGTATTCGGTGAAATAATGCCGGTTGTAGTTGTAGCCCGTCAAATCGACCGACGTCCAGTACATTTTCGCGGGCAGCCGGTCCGCAAGCGCCGTCCGCGCGGCCTCCGCGCAGGCGTCCTTATACATATTATTCCAATCCAGCGCCGACCTGAGGTTGCTCTTCGAATCGATGCTGGAATGCGAATGCGACGCATTAAAGAGGATGTGATCCACCGGCACGCCGGTCGCTGCCGAGACCTGTTCCTTCACCTTTTCCGTGATATCCTTGTTGGAAGCAAGAATATCGACCGTAAACATCAGAAGCGTATCGTCGTTCTCATCCGTGATCGCGACGCAGGTCGTATAGATGTAATCGAGGAACCCGGTCGACAGACGCAAGTCCGAATCGCCGTAACCGGCCATCGGCACCGCGTCCTGCGGCGTGATGTTGACGCGGCCGTGTCCGACCCGGAACTGCCCCGAGTAGGGATCGTCCGGGTTGGGCGCCTTGGTCGTCTGATCCGCCTGCCCGGTCCCGTCCGGCTTGTCCGTCGGATTCGTGCCGGCGCATCCGGCTAAAACGCTAACAGCGAGGATCGCCGCGAAAAAGATTGCCAAAAACCTGTTTTTCATTTGCTCTCCCATCTGTTTTATTTTTTGTAAAGTTCATTCAGGATCGCCACAAAACGAGCTGCGAGGTCCTCTCCCGTGCCGCGCGCAAGCCATGCGGTATCGGATTCATAGCAGCCGAAATCGTAAGCCTGTGCAGAAGGCAGGTATCCGTGGCTCTCGTTCGAGTAACCCATGACCATCGTGTACTTGCTCGGTGAATTCTCGCGGACGTAGTCACCGTTCGTATCAAACGTCTCAAACGGCGCCTGCGTGAACGCAAAGTCGCCGATGCGGCCCGCGACGATGTAGAAGCTGCCGGTCTCCGGGTACGATGCCCGGGCAATGATCGAGTTCGCGTGGTACGGACTCTGAATGTAATGCGTCGGATCCGCTTCCAGGCACTGGTTGTAATCACTGGTCGATAACCAAATGCTGCGGACCGCGTTGGCTTCCGCCGTATGCTCGAGCTCGGATTTGTTGGTCTTGGCCGTAAAGGTCTCGCCGACGATCTGGATCGGACCGGTCTGGATCTCCTCCATGCCTGCGTCGATCGCCTGTTCCATGATCTCCGCGATCTCCCGGCCGTAATCCTTGTAGTTCGCGGGCGCGTGTTTCTCAATCGACTCCGGCAGCGACGTCTGCGAGTTGACGTTGCCCGAATCCCCCTGGAAATAGGCAAAATACGTGTCGTAATACTTCTCGATGTTCGCCCGGATCTGACCCGTCCAGTCGGAAGAAATGTTGGTCTTCTGATTCTCGGTGCGGCTCGAGCCGTCGCCGGTCCTGGTATTGTGCGCGCGCCAGTTGGCGAGCATGATGTCCTTCGCGCCTTCGCGTTCAAACTTCAGGATGAACATGGTCGGGTTGGCGGGGTGGTCGTGGCGGTTGATCGTACCGACCGCCCATGAGCCGTGGTTGGAGCCGACCGCTTCATCGAACTGTGTGAAATAATGACGCACAAAGTTGTAGCCGGTCAGATCCGCGGTCGTCCAGAACATTTTCGCCGGCAGCCGGTCCGCGAGCGCCGCCCGCGCGGCCTCCACACAGTAGTTCTTATAGTCCTCGAGCCAATCCAGAACGACCTTCATGCCGGTCTGCAGCTGGTCGATGCTGGAATGCGTGTGTGTCGCATTGAGAATGATGTGGTCCGCCGGCACGCCGGTCGCCGCGGAGACGTGCGCCTTCACATCTTCGGTGGCCTTCGTGTTCGCGTTGATGATGTCGACCGCAAAAACCAGCAGCGTATCGTTGTTTTCATCGGTGATCGCGAAGCAGGTCGCATAAATGTAATCCAGGAAGCCCGTCGACATCCGGCGTTCCGTATTGCCGTAACCGGCAAGCGGCATGGAATCTTTCGGCGTGATGTTGACGCGCCCGTGTCCGACGCGGAACTGTCCCGCGTAAGGATCGTCCGCGGACGGCGCGTTCGTCTCGTTGCCCGCCGCCGTCGTCTTTGCGGGATCGTCCGTCGGGTCACCGCTGCCGCCGCAGCCCGCTAAAAACAATGCCACAAAAAGACTCGCCGCAAGTAAGAGCCAAAACAGTTTTTTCATCTCACATCACTCCTTATCGAATTAAGGTCTTACGACAATGCCGCAAAACGGGACGCAAGGTACGCAGATCTTTCACTCAGATCATCCGCCGGAGGCGGTGATCATTCTTCGCCCGCTTTCTCATCTACGGAAAGCTGGTTCAGCGTCAGCACGAAACGGCTTGCCAGCACCTCGGCGGTGCCCGGCGTGAAGACGGAAACGTCCGCCTCGTAGCAGCCGTACACATATGCCTCTGTCGAAGGCAGGTAGCTGAAACTGTGGTTCGAATAGCCCATGACCATCGTGTACTTGGTCGGAGAATTCGCGCGTACGTAGTTGCCGATCGAATCAAACAGTTCGAACGGGCCCATCACGAACGCGAAATCACCGATCTTGGCCGCGTAATATTCAAAGGACCTTTCCTCGGGCAGCTTTTCACGCCCGGCGAGGAAAGCCGCGTGGTACGCGCTCTGGATGTGGTGCGACGTTTCCACCTTCATCGCCTCGGCGGTGAGGCCGGTCGCATGCCATACCTCGACGATGTGCTTTGCTTCGTCGAGATATTCGAGTTCCGTTTTGTTGGACTTCGCCGTGATCGTCTCGCACTGGACCTTGATCGGACCGGGTTTGATCTCCTGCCATTCCCGGTCGATCACCTTGCTCATGACGTCCGCGACTTCGCGGCCGTAGAGCTCATAGTCCTGCGGGGGATTATACTCGACTTCCGGGGGCAGGTGCGTGCCGGGAATGATGTTGCCGGCGTCGCCCTGGTAATAGGCGAAATAAACGTCATATTTCGCTTCGATGTTCTTCCGGACCTGTCCGCACCAGTCGGCGGAAACGTCCGTCTTCACGTTGCCGCCCTTGGACGTCATTGTGTTATGAGCGCGCCAGTTCGAGATCATGATGTCCTTTGCGCCCTCCCGTTCCAGTTTCAAGAGATGCATGAACGGGCAGGCCGTCGTCGTATGGCGGACGCGTTTGCCGTGCGCGTAGCGGATATGGTTCACGCTGACGGTCTCGCCGAGATCCGTATAATAATGGCGAACGTAATTGTAGCCCGTCAGATCGATCTCCGTCCACAGCATTTTTGCGGGACGCCGGTCCGCCAGCGCGATCCTGGCGGCCTCTAAGCTCGCCGCGGCGTAATGATCGTTCCATTTCACCGCCGGCGGGAGCTCGCTTGAGGTATCGACACCCGAATGCGTATGCGTCGCATTGAACAGGATATGATCCCTCCGAAGGCCGAGCGCCTCGGAGATCTCGGTACGGATCCGGTCCGTGATCATGTTCCGCGAATTCAGGGTGTCCACCGTGAACAGAAGGAGAGTCTCATCGTTTTCGTCGGTAAACGCGATGCAGGTCGTGTACAGATTGTCAAGGATCTGCGTCGAGAACCGCAGGTGCGTATTGCCGTAACCGCCGAGCGGCGTGGGCTCCGTCGGCGTGATGTCGACGCGGCCGAATCCGGCGCGGAACTGTCCCTTGTAAGGATCTTCCGCATTTACGTTCACTTCATTGGGTTTCCGATTCTCTTCCATGGTTTCTTCCTTATAATATTATTTTCCGTAAAGTTGGTTTAAAAGCACCACGTAGCGCGATGCCAGATCTTCCGCCACGCCGCGCTCGAACGGCGAGACGTCGGTCTCATAACAGCCGTAATCAAAAGCTTCCTGAGCGCAAAGATACCCGTAATGCTCATTCGAATAGCCCATGACGAACGTGTATTTCGTCGGTGAATTCTCGCGGACGAAGTTACCGTTCGTATCAAACGTCTCGAACGGCGCCTGCGTGAACGCGAAATCACCGATCCGTCCGACGGCAATCAGGAATTCTCTGTATTCCGGCGCGCTCGGGCGGCCGACGATCGACGCGGCATGATACTGGCTCTGGATGTAATGCGTCGGATCCTCTTTTACGCATTCGCTCCCGCTGTTATGTTCTCTCCAGTAGTTGTAGACCAGGCGGGCCTCCGCAAGATGATCGAGTTCGGACTTATTGCTCTTGCCCTTAAACGTTTCCGTCACGATCTGGATCGGGCCGGTCTGGATCTCTTCCCACTCCCCGTCGATCGCGGGGATCATGAGGTTCACGAGCTCCTGGCTGTATTCCTTATAATTTGAAGGCGGATGATGCTCCACCGCCTCCGGAAGCGAGGTCGAGGCGACGATGTTGCCGGAATCGCCCATGAAGTAGGCGTAATAGACGTCGTACTGTTTTTCAATGTACGTACGCACCATGCCGGTCCAGTCTGAGGAGATGTTCGTCTTCTGCGCGTCTCCGCCGCCGGAGAAGTTCGACGTCAGGACGTTGTGGCAGCGCCAGTTGGCGAACATGATGTCTTTCCCGCCTTCCCGTTCGAATTTCAGCAGGAACATGGTCGGGTTCGCGGTCGACGTGTGCCTGGCGGGCGTACCGACCGCATATTTCGTATGGTTAACGCTGTAGCCCTCTCCTTTGTCCGTATAATAATGCCGGACAAAGTTGTAACCGGTCAGATCCACGCTCGTCCAGCACATCTTCTTCGCGGGCAGTCGGTCCGCAAGCGCGAGCCGCGCGGCCTCCACGCAGTTCTGTTCGTATTCCTGGATCCATTCCATAACGACCTTCATGCCGCTCTGCTCCTGGTCGATCATGGAATGCGTATGCGTCGTGTTGAGCAGGATGTGATCCGCCGGAATGCCGGTTGCGGCTGAAACGACTTCCCGCAAGTCTCCGGTCACTTTCGTGTTGGCCTTGATGATGTCGATCGCGTAGATGAGCATCGTCTCGTCATTCTCGTCCGTAATGGCGATGCAGGTCGCGTAAACATAGTCCAAAAACCCCGTCGACAACCGGAATTCCGTATTGCCGTAACCGGCAAGCGGAACGGCATCTTTGGGCGTGATGTTGACGCGGCCATGTCCTACGCGGAACTGTCCCGCATAAGGGTCGTCCGCGGACGGCGCGGTCGTCTCACCGCCCGCTGCCGTCGTCTCATCAGGCTTGTCCGTCGGGTCGCCGCCGTTGCCGCAGCCCGCTAAGAGCAACACCGCGAGAAGGCTCGCCACAAGTAAAAGCCAGAAATGCTTTTTCATTTACTTAACTCCTCTTCTGCCAATTATTTGCCGTACAGTTCGTTCAGCATCACCACGTACCGGGCCGCGAGGTCTTCGCCGACGCCCTTCGCGTACTGCGTGATGTCCGTCTCATAGCAGCCGTAGTCATAGGCTTCCGCTGCGCACAGATATCCGTAGTTCTCATTTGAATAACCCAGGACCATCGTGTACTTGGACGGCGAATTCTCACGGACGTAGTTGCCGTTCGAGCAGGACGTCTCGAACGGCGCCATCGTGAACGCGAAATCGCCGATCCGTCCGACGACGATCAGGAAATCCCGATATTCCGGAAGGCTCGGCCGGGCGAGCAGCCAGCCCGCGTGGTACTGGCTCTGAATGAAATGCGTCTCATCCACCGCGCACGCCAGGTTGGCGTTGTGTGTTTCATTCCAGGCAGCGTGAACGGCGCGCGCCGCGTCAAGGTGCTCGAGATCCGCCTTGTTGCTCTTGCCCACAAACCGCTCTTCCATAAGCTGGATCGGACCGGGCTGGATCTCTTCAAAACCCGCGTCGATCGCCGTGCTGATGATCTCACAGACTTCGCGCCCGTACTGCTTGTAATCCCTCGGCGGCTGATGCTCGATCGACTCCGGCAGCGACGTTGCCGTGACCACGTCGCCCGAATCGCCCTGCAGATAGGCCACATACGCATCGTATTTCTTTTCAAGGTTCGCGCGGATCTGGCCCGTGAAGTCGGCAGAAATGTTCGTCTTTTCGAAGACGGTGCCGCCGAGGGCGGTGCTGGACGTCATGACGTTGTGCGCGCGCCAGTTCGTGAGCAGCACGTCCTTGTCGCCTTCCCGTTCGAACTTCAGGATGAACATGGTCGGATTCGCGTCGTACGTATGACGGACCGGCGTCCCCTTGCAATATCGGGTATGATTCACGCTGTAGCCCTCTCCGAGATCCGTAAAATAGTGGCGGATGAAGTTGTAGCCCGACAGATCCGCGGTCGTCCAGTACATCTTCGCGGGCAGCCGGTCCGCCATCGCGAGACGGGCGGCTTCCGCGCAGGCTCCCACGTACATGTTGTTCCATTCCTGCGCGACCACGAGCGAGCTTTGGACGTCGATGCTGGAATGCGAATGCGTCGCGTTGACGACGATGTGGTCGGTCGGAACGCCGGTCGCCGCGGAAACCGCATCCTTCAATTGTTCCGTGACAGCATTGATCGCATACAGGAGGTCAACGGCAAAGAGCAGCATCGTCGTGTCGTTCTCGTCCGTGATCGCGATGCAGGTCGTATAAATGTAATCCAGAAAGCCTGTCGACATCCGGAGGTCCGTGTTGCCGTAACCGGCAAGCGGCACCGGATCGGACGGCGTGATGTTGACGCGCCCGTGACCGACGCGGAACTTTCCGGAATCCGGATCGTCCGGATTCGGCTCCTTTGTTTCATTTCCCGCCTGCGTGACTTCGCCCGTCCCGCTCGGATCGGTCGTTTCGCCGCCGCAGCCGGGCAGGACCAACGCCGCAAGCATAGTGATCGCAAGAATCAAACAGATGAATTTTCTCAGTTTCATGCTCTGGTACCTCTTATTTCTGATATAGTTGATTCAACAGTTCCACGAAACGGGACGCAAGGTCTTCCGCGGTCCCGCGCGCGAGCCATGCGGTATCCGACTCGTAGCAGCCGTAGTCAAAGGCCACCGCGGAAGGCAGATACCCGTGGCTCTCGTTGGAGTAGCCCATGACGAACGTGTACTTCGTCGGCGAATTGTCGCGGACGTAGCAGCCGTTCGTATCAAACAATTCAAACGGCGCCTGCGTAAACGCGAAATCACCGATCCTGCAGACAAAGATCGGGAAGGAACCCGTCGCGCCGCGGCTGGGCCGGTTCACGATCGAAGACGCGTGATACTGGCTCTGAATGTAATGCACCGTGTCTTTTTTAAACGCATCGCTCGCGTCGCCGGTCTCTCTCCAGGCGGTGACGATCGCCTGCGCTTCTGCCATATGCTCGAGTTCGGCCTGGTTGGTCTTGGCCGTAAACGTCTCTGTTACGACCTGAATCGGCCCGGGTTGAATCTCTTCCCAACCCGCGTCGATCGCCTTGATCATGAGCTCAGAGAC
>JAGDBR010000117.1 GCA_017958935.1 Lachnospiraceae bacterium
CCGAACATTTCGGCAAGCGGTACGAAGGCGCGGACCATCTTTCCGGACGGAATGTCCTCAAATCCCTCGATCCGGCCTCTTCTGGACTGAAGATCGCCGACGACATTGCCCATGTACTCTTCCGGCATGGAGACTTCCACGCGCATGATGGGCTCCAGAAGCACCGGCGCCGCCTTGGCCATGGCGTCCTTGAACGCCATGCTGCCGGCAACTTCGAAGGCCATCGCGGACGAATCGACTTCATGGAAGGAGCCGTCCACGATATTGGCATGGACGCCAAGCACCGGGTAACCGCCCAGGGTGCCGGACTGCATGGCCGACTGGATGCCCTTTGCGATGGACGGGATGTACTCTTTCGGAATGTTTCCGCCCACGACCGTGGATTCGCAGAGGATCTGCGGGGGCTCG
Source organism: Lachnospiraceae bacterium (assembly GCA_017958935.1). The sequence continues at coordinate 409 of JAGDBR010000117.1, forward strand.
TTCACCAGCACGTCCGCCTTCGGGTCGAAATCGAACTTGGACTGGTTCGCCGGAAGCGGCGAGAAGCGCACTTTGCAGTGTGCGAAGGCGCCATGGCCGCCGGTCTGTCTCACGTAGCGTGAATCCACTTCGACTTCGCGGGTAATGGCTTCTTTGTAGGCGACCTGCGGGTTGCCGACGTTGGCTTCCACGTTGAACTCGCGGAGCAGTCTGTCCACGATGATCTCCAGGTGGAGTTCGCCCATGCCGGCGATGATCGTCTGGCCGGTCTCATTGTCCGTGTGGAAACGGAAGGTCGGGTCCTCTTCGGAAAGCTTCATCAGGGCTTCGCCCAGCTTCTGCTGCCCTGCCTTCGAGGTCGGCTCGATGGCCAGCTCGATGACCGGCTCCGGGAATTCCATGGACTCCAGGATGACCGGGGCGTCCGCATCGCAGAGCGTGTCGCCGGTCGTGGTAAACTTCAGACCGACCACGGCCGCGATGTCTCCGGCATAGACTTCATCGATGTCCATGCGCTTGTTGGCGTGCATCTGAAGCACGCGGCCCAGCCTCTCCTTCTTGCCCTTCGTGGAGTTCATGACGTAAGACCCTGCGGAAAGCTTTCCGGAATAAACACGGAAATAAGCCAGCTTCCCGACGAAGGGGTCGGTCATGATCTTGAAGGCCAGCGCGGAGAACGGCGCTTCGTCCGAAGAAGGTCTCGTGACCTCGTTTCCGTTCAGATCGACGCCTTCCACCGGCGGAATGTCCAGAGGAGACGGCATGTATTCGATGACCGCGTCCAGAAGCTTCTGCACGGCCTTGTTGCGGTATGCGGAACCGCAGAGCACCGGCACGGCGCGGCATTCGCAAGTGGCCTTCCGCAGCGCGGCTTTCATGGCGCTCTCTTCGGGGATCTCCCCTTCGAGATACATCATGGTCAGGTCATCGTCCAGCTCGCAGATCTTCTCGATCATTTCATCGCGGCAGTCCTGCGCTTCTGCCTGAAGCCCCGCGGGGATCTCCCGGACCTCGACCGTGTCGCCCTTCTCATCGGTGTACAGATAGGCCTTCATTTCAAAGAGGTCGATGACCCCCCTGAAATCGGCTTCCTTCCCGATGGGGATCTGGACCATGATGGCGTTCTTCTTCAGGCGGTTCCGGATCTGAGAGACTGCGCCGTAGTAATTCGCGCCCATGATGTCCATTTTATTAATGAAAGCAATACGGGGAACATTGTATGTGTCCGCCTGGCGCCAGACGTTCTCGGACTGCGGTTCCACGCCGCCCTTCGCGCAGAAGACGCCGATGGCGCCGTCCAGCACTCTGAGGGATCTTTCGACCTCCACCGTGAAATCCACATGGCCGGGGGTGTCGATGATGTTGATCCTGTGCTCCAGCGCGCCGGGCAGAGGCTTGGTCTCCTTTTCGAGGGTCCAGTGGCAGGTGGTCGCCGCAGACGTGATCGTGATGCCGCGCTCCTGCTCTTCGACCATCCAGTCCATCGTCGCGGTGCCCTCATGGGTGTCGCCCATCTTGTAATTGATGCCGGTGTAATAGAGGATCCTTTCCGTCAGGGTCGTCTTGGCGGCATCGATATGCGCCATGATACCGATGTTCCTTGTTCTCTCGAGCGGATATTGTCTGGTTCCCATGGGTTTCCCCCTTTCGCGGCACTCATGCCGCGCATGACAAATGGTACAGGTCCTCGCGAAGGAAATGTGGCCGGACCAATGAGCCGGATCCGAAAAGGATCCTGTCAGCACTTCCTTACAATGAATGACCCGCGGGTGCCGCGCATATTGCGCAGTCCCGCGGATCATTTCTACAGAATAACGATCAGAACCTGTAGTGTGCGAACGCCTTGTTCGCGTCGGCCATTCTGTGCATTTCCTCTTTACGCTTCACAGCGCCGCCAGTCGAGTTCATGGCATCCATGATCTCGCCCG
>JAGDBR010000118.1 GCA_017958935.1 Lachnospiraceae bacterium
AGCAAGGGCATGGTCCAGTGGGCGAAGGAGAACGCGGAAGCGTCCGGCCTCTCCGACCGCCCGGTCCGGTGGCTGGTGGACGACTGCCGCAAGTTCGTGGCGCGGGAGCTCCGCCGGGGGAACACCTACGACGCGGTCATCATGGACCCGCCCTCCTACGGGCGCGGCCCGAAGGGCGAGATCTGGAAGATCGAGGACGCGATCCATCCGCTCGTGAAGGACTGTGCGAAACTGCTCTCCGACGACCCGCTATTCTTCCTGATCAATTCTTACACGACCGGCTTCGCGCCGTCCGTGCTTTCTTATCTTCTGGAACTCGAGGTACGGCCGGAACACGGCGGGACCGTCGTCTCGGACGAGATCGGCCTGCCGGTCTCCGACACCTGTCACGTCCTCCCCTGCGGCAGCTCCGGCAGGTGGATGAATCACGGAGGAAACACATGAGCAAGTATGTTGCGTATGTCGGAAGCTTCACCTTCCGCGGAAACAGCAAAGGCATCACGATCTACGACCTGGATGAGAAGTTCCGTTTCGTCAAGCGCTGCGAAGTCGCGCAGGACAACGTCGCGTATCTGGCGCTTTCCCACGACAACCGCTTTCTGTACGCGGCCGTCGACCAGGGCGTCAGCGCCTTCCGGATCGAACCGGACGGCGGTCTCCAGTTCATCAATACCGCGCCGATCCGCGGCATGCGCGGCTGCTATCTGGCCGTCCATCCGTCGGACCGCTTCATTGCCGTCGCGGGCTATTACGACGGAAAGATGACGATCCTTTCGCTGAACGAAGACGGATCGGCCGGCGAGATCACCGACGAGGTCTACGACCAGGGCATCGGCTCGATCGCCGAGCGCAACTTCGCCCCGCACGTCTGCTGCGTCGACTTCAACAAGGACGGGTCCTACCTCTTCATGACGGATTCCGGCATCGACCAGATCCGGATCTTCGAATTCTCCGACACGGTCGGCAAGGTCAAGATGCGGGATATCCTGCACACGGAGCAGTACTCCGCCCCGCGCCGCATGCTGATCACGGCCGACAACCGCTACGCGTACGTCCTGAACGAGCTGAAGAACTACATCGGCGTCTACAATTATTCGACCAATTCGCGCGGCGTCCCGCAGTTCGAATTCAAGCAGCTCGTCTCGACGCTGCCGAAGAATTATTCGTTCCCGTCGGCGGCGGTCTCCATGTCGTTCTCACCGCGGCAGCACCACCTGTTCTGCGCGAACGCGGGCGAGAACACGATCGCCTTCTACGACATCGACCCCGAGACCGGCATGCTGTACCTCAGGAACATCCTGCCGATCTCCGGCGAGCATCCGCTGGACGTCAAGCTCCTGCCGGACGAGAAGCACATCGTTTCCGTCAACCACGCGTCGAATTCGCTGACGTTCTTCGCGATCGATTTCCACAAAAACACGCTCATCATGAGCAGCCGCCCGGTCAAATGCGACCAGCCGAACTGCTGCGTGATCGCCGAGGTGCAGGACTGATCCTGCCCCTTCAGACAGAGAAAGACCCCGGATGCCTGAACGGCGCCCGGGGTCTTCTTCTGTCTTGTCTTATTTGAATTTCCTTTCCACGCGCTTCTTCGGCCGCAGCATGTTCCTGAAGTACAGGAAGACCGCCGCCGACACAAGGACGAGCCCGGCGATCAGCAGCAGCACGCGTCCGTCGACGACGCGCACGCTCGGCAGCGTCTCCGGTTTCAGTTCCGTCTCGTCCTGACGGAACATCCGGCTGCCTTCCGCATTGCTCTTCGCCGTCAGCGTGACGGTGCCGAGGGGATAGCCCTGGTAGCGGTAGGTGATGCTGATGATGCCGTCCGCCTCCGTCACGGTCTTTTCGAGCATGTCGAAGGTCACGTTGTCGGG
>JAGDBR010000119.1 GCA_017958935.1 Lachnospiraceae bacterium
CACGAGGCTGGCAAAGCGCACGGGACCGCACGGGCATAAAAAAGGCAGGTCCCGGGAGGGGCCTGCCTGAGGGGGAGACGGGGTCAGCGGACGAAGGCCAGTTCTTCGGCGGTCAGCTGACGCGCGCCTGCCTGAGCATTGGAAACGATCTGGCGGACGCTCGTGGCGCCGGGGATCGCGAAGATGTTCGCCTGCTGGGAGATCAGGTAGCGGATCGCGTAGGTCGGCAGATCCATGTCCTTCACGCCGGCAAGCTTCGGCTGCAGTGCGTCGAGCCTGTCCATCATCTCCAGGAACTCCGCGTGCCGCTTGCCGCCCTCATTGAAAGCGGAACGGACCGAGTCCGTGAAGACCGTGCTGCGGCCGTAGCGGCCGGAGAGCAGGCCCTGGTGAAGCGGGCCGCGGGTCAGGACGGAAATGTTCTTCTCGATGCAGAAGTCGAGGAAGCCGTCCTTCTCGACCGTGTCGTTCAGCAGAGAGTAATCGGCCTCGACGACCGTCATCTCGCCGCCGGAAAGCTCATAGAAACGCTTCAGCGTGTCGATCTTCGTCGTGGAGATGCCGTATTCGCGGATGAAGCCCTCGTCCTGCAGCATGCGGAAGCCTTCCACGTACGTCTTTGCAAGCTCGTCCGAGATCGTTTCCTGATGGGCGAGCATGACATCGATCAGGTCGGTGCGGAGGCGGCCCAGGGATGAGTGGACACAGATACGGATCATGTCCGGTGTCGTCAGCGGCACCGGCTGGCCGGACCGCATGCCCCAGTGGCCGCATTTGCTGACGAGGATCAGGCCGTCCCGCCGGCCTTTCAGGGCCTTGCCGAGACGGATCTCCGAAAGCCCGTGCGGCGTGCCGTAGGATTCGGCGACGTCGAAGAGCGTGATGCCGTTCTCGAGTGCGGCCGAGACGATCGCCTCGGCGTCGGCGTCGCTCATTTCGCCCCACTGGTTGCCGATGTTCCAGCAGCCCATGCCGACTGCGGAAGCCGGCGCCTCGATGTTCCCGAGTTTCTTGAAGATCATTGCGGATCCTCCTTTCATGGTCTCAAAAGGGGCAGAAAGCCGCCCCGGTATCATTTCTGTTAACAGCGTATCAAATATTCGCCATAGAATCAAGGTTTTTATTGCGTGAAGGGGCTTTCGGTGGTATGATTACATCAAATGAGTAAAACCCGAAGGAGGGCTTCTGAATGAGAATCGAGTGTACCTGCGAACGCGGCTTCCATGAAATGCCGACCGAGGTGATCGAGGTTTCCGAACATGCCGTGGAAAAGGTGGCAGAGATCCTGAAGGATTACCACCGTATTTTCATGGTATCCGACGAGAATACATACCGCGTCGAGGGACAGCGGGCGGAGGAGATCCTGAAGGCTTCGGGACAGCTCTGGAAATCTGTCGTTCTGCCGGTCCCGACGCTGCCGAACGAGCAGACGCTCGGCCGCATCCTGATCGAAGCGGGCGACGCGGCGCAGCCTTATGACATCAACCAGTTCTCCGAGAACCCGGACTATGTGCTCGCGGTCGGCGGCGGCTCGATCAACGACTCCTGCCGCATGGTCGCTTACCGCATGGGCATCCCGTACGGCGTCTGCGGCACCGCGCCTTCGATGGACGGCTATGCCTCCGTGGTGGCGCCGCTTCTTTGCAAGGGCGCGAAGTACGTCTACAACTGCACGATCGCGCGCCATATCATCATCGACCTGAACGTCAACGAGGAAGCGCCGGAACCGTTGCTTCTTGCGGGCCTCGGCGACCTGCTGGGCAAGTACATCGCGCTGCTCGACTGGGAGATCTCGCGCGATCTGACCGGCGAATACTACTGTGAGAACATCGCGAACATGGTGCTCGAAGCGACCGACAAGGCGCTCGCGCTGGCACCGAAGATCAAGAGCCGCGACATCGAGACGATCCGCGCGATCTCCGAGGGCCTGCTGATCTCGGGCGAAGGCATCGCCTACTGCGGTTCCTCCCGTCCGGCTTCCGGCACGGAGCACATGATCGCGCAGACCTGGGAGATCATGGACGTCCAGGCGGGACGGCTCCCGTACCTGCACGGTGTGGAAGTCGGCTGCGGCACGTTTGAAGCCGTCGAGATCTTCCGCCGCGTCTACCGGGAGATCGACGATCCGCGTATCAAGCCGCTGATCGAGAAGTACCTGCCGAAGTTCGACGCCCTGGAAGCGATGCAGAAGGAAGTGCATCTGCCGTTCACGCAGACGGACCACGACTTCGTCATCGAAGGCACGCTCAGGGGCCGCACGTTCCGCGAGCGCTATACGATCCTGCAGTACCTCTATGACAGAGGGCTTCTGGAGGACTATGCGGAGTCGGCTTACAAGGCAATGATGGAGAAGCATTTTTACGGCACCTTCAAGGAGCAGTTCCCGGATTGGGAAGAGTGACGGAAAACGGCCTTCCGGGCGGCAGCGCGCCGTCCGGGAGGCTTTTCTTCAAGTGAGGGACAGCATATGTTTGATGTACTGATCATCGGCGGGGGCGTCGTAGGTTCCGCGTGCGCGCGCGAACTGGCCCGCTACCGCCTGAAAACGGGCGTTTTAGAGAAGAATCTGGACGTCGTGAATGAAACCTCGGGCCGCAACTCGGGCGTCGTACACGGCGGTTTTGCGTACGATACGGGCACGCTGAAGGCGAAGCTCTGCGTCGAAGGCAACCGCATGATGGACGAACTGGCCGAGGAGCTGGACTTCCCGTTCATCCGCTGCGGCAAGGTCCTCGTGGGCAATACCGACGAAGACCGGGTGCAGCTGAACCGGACGATCGAGCAGGGCTACCGGAACGGCGCTTCGAACCTGTTCTTCATCGGCGATGAGGAACTGCACCGGCTCGTGCCGATCGTGATCGGCAAGTTCGCGATGCTGTCGAAGAATTCGGGCATCGTGGATCCGTTCCAGTACACGGTCGCGCTCGCGGAGAACGCGGCCGAGAACGGCGTCGAGTATTTCTTCGACCGCGAAGTGACGGGCATCGATAAGGTCGGCGAGGGAGAAGACCTCCGGTACCTTGTCCATACGGTGAACGGCGACTTCGAGACCCGCTGGGTCATCAATGCCGCGGGCCTCGGCTGCGGGAAAATCTCCGACATGCTGGGCATCACGGGATACCGCGTGATCGGGTCGAAGGGAAGCTACATCATCCTCGACGAACGCACCGGGAAGGACTGCCCGATGCCGGTCTATCCGGTTCCGTCGAACACCTACATGGGAATCCATGTGACGAACACGATCGACGGCAACGTCATCGTCGGACCGAACGCGATCCCGACGGAGAACTTTGAATATTACGGCGTCCCGGCCGAGGACATCGTCTCGCTCGCGGAATCCGCGAACCTGCTGTGGCCGGGCGTGTTCCGCCGTGATTACATCCGGAACTATTCCGGCATCCTGCCGAAGTGGGTCGACGAGAACGGCGTGATCCAGGATTTCAAGATCGAGATCAAGGACAATATCGCGCCGCACGCGGTGAACCTCGTCGGCATTGAATCGCCCGGCCTGACCGCGGCCGTGCCGATCGCGCGGTACGTGATCGGACTGATGCAGCAGCGCGAGGAGTTCGAGGAGAATCCGGACTTCGAGCCGCGCCGCAAGGGCATCCGGCGGTTCGCGAAGATGACGGACGAAGAGAAGGCGGAAGCGGTCGCGAACGATCCGGATTACGGCGAAGTGATCTGCCGCTGCGAAAAGGTAACGCGCGCCGAGATCCTGCAGGCGATCCACAACCCGCTGGGCGTCTCGACGATGACCGGCATCAAGTACCGGACCCGCACGATGATGGGCCGGTGCCAGGGCGGCTACTGCCAGATGCGTCTGGAGAAGATGATCGAGGAAGAACTCGGAAAGAAACCGGAGGACGTCGTGTACGAGCGGAAGGGCTCGAACGTCCTGTTCGGAACGCTCCGGCCGGAAGGCGGCGAAAACGCTGCGGCAGCCTGCTGCTGCGCGAAGGCGCCGGGAGAGGAGGAAGACCATGCGTAAAGCGGATGTGGTGATCGTCGGCGGCGGGCCTGCCGGCCTCTCGGCGGCGGTGGAATTATCGAAGAAAGGCGTGGAGGACATCCTGATCCTCGAGCGTGAAGCGCACCTCGGCGGCATCTTAAGACAATGCATCCACGACGGCTTCGGCCTGACGCGGTTCATGGAATCCCTGTCTGGCCCCGAATACGCGGCACGCTTCATCAAGGAAGTGCAGGAGCGCAGGATCCCCTACGAGACCGGCTGCACCGTGCTGAACGTGTCGGAAGGCCGGGTCGTGACGTGCGTGACGAAGAACGGGCTGGAGAAGATCGAAGCGAAGGCCGTGATCCTGACGATGGGCTGCCGGGAGCGGACGCGCGGCGCGCTGGCGATCCCGGGCGAGCGGCCGGCGGGCGTGTTCACCGCGGGCGTCGCACAGGCCTACATGAACCTGTACAACCGGATGCCGGCGAAGGAGGTCGTGATCCTCGGAAGCGGCGACATCGGCCTGATCATGGCGCGCCGGCTGACGCTGGAGGGCGCGCACGTCAAGGCCGTGTTCGAGATCATGCCGTACGCGAACGGCCTGAGCCGGAACATCGAGCAATGCCTGCACGACTATGACATCCCGCTGTATCTGAACCATACGGTGACGGAGATCCACGGCGACATGCGCCTGAAAGGCGTCACGGTATCCGAGGTCGACGACCGGCTGAACCCGATCCCGGGGACGGAGCAGTATTACGACTGCGACACATTGATCCTGTCGGTCGGCCTGATCCCGGAGAACGAGCTGTCGCTGGATGCGGGCGTCGCGCTCGATCCGCGGACGCGCGGGGCCGTCGTCACGGAGCATTTCGAGACGAATGTGCCGGGCATCTTCGCGGCAGGCAACGTCCTGCACGTCCATGACCTCGTGGACTTCGTGTCGCTGGAGGCGGAAAGCCTCGCGGACGCGGTCGCGCGGTTCGTGGCGGAAGGCGCGCTTCCCGCATGCGGCATCGCGATCGAAACGGACCGCAGCATCAACCATACGGTCCCGATGAAGATCTCGGGCGAAGAGGACTTCGTCCTGACGCTTCGCGTATCGCGGCCGATGAAGAACGCGCGGATCGTGATCACGCAGGACGGGAAAGAGATCCTGTCCCGGAAATACACGAAGGCGCTCCCGGCGGAGATGATCCGGATCCCGGTGAAGAAGGAGCTGCTGAACGGAGAAGGCAATCTGGAGGTGAGGGCGGTATGCTGAGAACATTTACCTGTATCGTATGCCCGAACGGCTGCGAAGTCACGGCCGAGATCGAGAACGGAGAGATCCTGTCGGTGACGGGGAACACCTGCCCGCGTGGGGAAGACTACGTGCGGCAGGAGATCATCGATCCGCGGCGCACGATCGCCTCGTCCGTCCCGGTGTCCGGCGGCGAGCTGCCGCTGACGTCGGTGCGCATCACGAAGCCGATCCCGAAGAAGGACATTTTCGCGGCCATGGAGCTCATCAAGGGTTTCCGCCTTGAACCCCCCGTCGAAGCGGGGACCGTGCTGGCC
>JAGDBR010000120.1 GCA_017958935.1 Lachnospiraceae bacterium
CGGAATTCCTGAACCGCCTGGACGAGACGATCCTGTTCAGACCGCTGTCGAAGGAAGACATCGGCGGCATCGTGGACCTGATGATCGCGGACGTGAACAAGCGCCTTGCGGACAAGGAGATCACGATCCGTCTGACGGACGACGCGAAGCAGTATGTGATCGATCACGGTTACGACCCGACGTACGGCGCACGGCCGATGAAGCGGTATCTGCAGAAATATGTGGAGACGGCGGCAGCGCGGATCATCGTCGAAGGAAACATTTCCGAGGGCGACGTGATCGAGATCGGGACCGACGGCTTCGGCCTGCAGGCGGAAGTGAAGCGGTAATAACGAAGTATTATAAAGGCAAAGGCGGACCGCCGTACGGCGGTCCGCTTTTTGCGCTTCGGCCGGCATGCGGCGTTCTTCTTTTTTACGCCGAGCCTTGAAATCGGCAGGGCTTTGTGGTACGATTAAAAAGCATTTTTGTGGTCTTTTGCAGGACCCTGAACACTGCCCCGGGCAGGACCCGGAAGTCCGGGCGTATCGCCGGGGGAGAAACAGAGGAGAGCATGAATCAATACGACGTGATCATCATCGGTGCGGGACCCGGCGGCATCTATGCGGCCTGGGAGCTCGCTCACCGATCAGATAAGAAGGTGGCGGTCTTCGAGACCGGTCACCCGCTGTCGAAGCGGAAATGCCCGATCGACGGAAAAAAGATCAAATCCTGCGTCAACTGCCCGGTCTGTTCGATCATGTCGGGCTTCGGCGGCGCAGGTGCGTTTTCTGACGGGAAATACAACATTACGAACGATTTCGGCGGGACGCTTTACGAGCACATCGGCAAGGAAAAAGCGCTGGAATTAATGCATTATGTAGATAAGATCAACATGTCTTTCGGCGGGGAAGGCACCACTATGTATTCCACGGCCGGGACGGCGCTGAAAAAGATCTGCATGCAGAACAAGCTGACGCTGCTGTCGGCTTCGGTGCGCCACCTCGGGACGGACATCAACTACAAGGTCCTCGGGAATCTGTACGCGGAACTCAAGGACCGCGTGGACTTCTTCTTCGACACGCCGGTGACGGACGTGGAGATCGTCGACGGCGGCTACCGGGTGAGTGCGGGCGGCGAAACGTACACCTGCGAAAAGTGCATCATCTCGGTCGGGCGTTCGGGCTCGAAATCCCTGGAGGATCTCTGCAGCAAGCTTCAGATCCCGACGAAGTCGAACCGTGTGGACCTGGGCGTACGCGTCGAGATCCCCGCGGCGATCTTCGAGCATATCACGGACGAACTGTACGAGTCGAAGATCGTGTACCGGACCGAAAAGTTCGAGGACAATGTCCGCACCTTCTGCATGAATCCGCACGGCATCGTCGTCAATGAAAACACGAACGGCATCATCACCGTGAACGGCCATTCCTTCGAGGACCCTGCGCGGAAGACCGAGAACACGAATTTCGCGCTGCTCGTCTCCAAGCATTTCTCGATCCCGTTCGAGAACTCGAACGAGTACGGCGAGTCGATCGCGCGGCTGTCGAACATGCTGGGCGGCGGCGTCATCGTGCAGCGGTTCGGCGACCTGGAGCGCGGCCGGCGTTCGACCGAGAAGCGGATCGAAGAGGGGACGGTGCGGCCGACCCTGAACGCGACGCCGGGCGACCTGTCGCTGGTCCTGCCGAAGCGCATCCTGGACGGCATCATCGAAATGATCTACGCGCTTGACAAGATCGCGCCCGGCATGGCGAACGACGACACGCTGCTGTACGGCGTCGAAGTCAAATTCTACAACATGGAGGTCGAAGTCGACGACCGGCTGCAGACCCGTCATCCGGGCCTCTACATGATCGGCGACGGATCGGGCGTGACGCATTCGCTGTCGCACGCGTCGGCATCCGGCGTCTTCGTCGCGCACGACATCCTGGGACTGAATGAATGAAACTGCGTGAACTGCTTTCACGAACCGAATATACGTTGACGGCCGGCGATCCGGACGTCGCGATCACGGGCCTTTCCCGCGACAACAGGACCGCGAAGGCGGGCGACCTGTTCATCTGCACGAAAGGGGCCCGGTTCGACACGCATGACCCTGAAGTCGTGCAAACGCTTGCGAAGGCCGGCGTCGCCGCGTTTTTGACCGAGCGGGAGCTTGTGCTTCCCGAGGACTGCAGCGCCGCCGTCGTGCGCGTTCCGAACACGCGCGAAGCGGGCGCTTCCGTCTATGCGGCCTGGTACGAACATCCGGCCGGGCGCATGCAGGTCATCGGCATCACGGGCTCGAAGGGGAAGACCACGACGGCGCACATGCTGTACCATGTGCTGAAGGCCGCGGGGCGGCATCCCGGCATCATCGGGACGAACGGCGTGGAGTACGAAAAGACCGTGGCGGACGGGGACGGCAAGGCGGCCGGAAGACTCGAAAAAGTCGCCTTCGAACTCGCGAACACGACGCCGGATTACGACCGGCTGCAGCAGATCCTGAAGGACATGGCGGACGCGGGCGTCGATTCCTGCGTGCTGGAGGTCTCCTCCCAGGCCATGAAGCTGCACCGCTGCGGCGGCTTCACGTTCGACTGCGGCATTTTCATGAACATCCAGGAAGGCGACCACGTCGGACCGAACGAGCACGAGACTTTCGAAGACTACATGGCCTGCAAGGCGGCGCTTTTAAATCACAGCCGCACCGGCCTTGTCAACGCGGACGATCCGTATGCGGATCGCTTCCTGCGGTATATCGACGAAAACCTGCCGCTGTCCTTTTTCAGCGTCGAGGGCGTGCCGGTCGAGCAATTCGATGCCGACGGCAATTTCGCCGGGAACGCAGCGCATCCTGCAGTATGCCCCGGCGGGAAGGAAGCGGATTACCGCGCGTACGGCGTGCACGGGGTATTCGACGAAGCGCAGGGCGTTCCGGGCATCGTCTTCCGGACGGCCGGAAAAGTCGAAGACGAATTCCGGATCCCGTTCCCGGGGGCATTCAACGTCTGGAACGCGCTGGCGGCGATCGCGGCGGCGGATCTTCTGAAGATCCCGGCGGATGACGTGAAGCGGGGCCTGATGAACGTGCACATCAAGGGGCGCGACGACATCGTCTACAAGGGCCGGTTTTCGGTCTGCGTGGACTTCGCGCACAACGGCGCCTCGACCCGGCACCACC
>JAGDBR010000121.1 GCA_017958935.1 Lachnospiraceae bacterium
CGGCGCCGTGTTCCGGTCCGCGGCCGCGATCGGCTTCGACGCCGTCGTCCTGACGCGCCGCTCGGCGGACCCGCTGTACCGGCGCGCCGCGCGCGTCAGCATGGGCACGGTGTTCCAGATCCCGTGGACGTTCGTCGGCGGAAAACGAAAGGCCGCCGGAGAAGACGCGTCACAGGAAGGCAGCGGCGCGTACGAGGAATACTACGGGGACAGTTTGGACACGCTCCGGGACGCGGGCTTCCGGCTCGCGGCGATGGCGCTCGACGAACGGGCCGTGCCGGTCGACGATCCGGGCCTGAAGGCGGCCGAAAAACTTGCGCTGCTGTTCGGGAACGAAGAGGAGGGGCTGCTGGAAAGGACGCTGGACGCCTGCGATCACATCGTGAAGATCCCGATGATGAACGGCGTGGATTCGCTGAACGTGGCGGCCGCGAGCGCGGTCGCGTTCTGGGAGCTGCGGAAGCGAAAAGACTGAAATCAGCGGAAACAAAGAAACGGGACACATCCGGGAAACGAAAAGGCCGGAATACAAAAACAGGGGACTGCGGTCAAACCGCAGCCCCCTTTTTCGATAGGGACCTTCGGCAAGGTGCCGAAGATCGTCAGGAACCGATGAAGATCAAGTCTGTCGCGACCGCCATCCATGTGAAGAACATGGCGTTCAGGATCGCCGGTACATAGAAGTTCTTGGTCTTCCTGTAAAGGATGCTTGCCAGGATGCCGACCGGGACCATCATGATCGCTGCGTCGACAAGGGAACCGTTCGCTCTGGACATGCCGAGGCTCGTGATCGGGGTCGTATGGAAGAGTGCGATCTTGCCGTACGCGTAGATCAGGAAGAACATCGGCGGCAGGCCGTTCGCCAGCCAGAAGAGGATCGTCGATTTCACCGGCTTGTCCTCGATGTAGAAGCTGGTCGAGTGCAGGTAGTTCGCTACCAGGAACGGGATCAGATACAGCGGGAAGTAGGTCAGGAACTTCTCCATCCTGAGCCTGGTCAGGCTGTTCATCTGGACCTTCCAGAAGCGCGGGCTGATGTTGAAGAGCTGCTCGCCGAAGGTGATGACGAAGTATGCGCCCAGCAGCGCCGCAAAGCTCAGCAGCAGGGCCTTCAGGATCATGATGCCGAACCGCGTGCCGGGCAGGGTGATCTGCTCTTTCAGCGCTCTCTTATCGGTCTTCGCGATGACGAAGTTGATGACGAACCAAAGCACCAGGCCGAACAGCTGCAGGCCGCACAGCCAGAAGACCAGACCGTTGACGTTCTGGATGTTCGTGCCGTGGATCTGGTCCGCGGAGATCCATTTGTTCAGGATGCCCTGGCCGGTCGGTACGGCCCAGGCCGCCGTCGCGGCACCGAACAGTGCCGGAAGCACGAGGCCGATGAGGACGAGCCACCACTTGCCCGCCTGGACGATCGGACGCTCCTTGGCGACGAGGTCTTTCTTGAAGAACTCGGTGTCGAGCAGAAGCAGGACCAGCGCGATCAGTGCGACGATGATCGCGATGAAGGCGACGGCCGTGCCGGCTTCCTTCCACAGGAACGGGATCGGCAGGTTGTTGTTCAGGTTGAACGTCTTCGTATAGAAGTCGCAGGCTGCCTTGACGAACGTGTAGCTCGAAAGACCGATCGTATGGCCGGTCCAGCCTTCATAAATGATACGGCCGGTGCCGTTCGACGGATCGCCGTACCATTTCCAGAATTCGAACTCATCGACGCCCAGCGGCTTCGCGTACTGCGGGTTCTTGTACATTTCGCGTCTGTCGCCGCGGTACAGGTTATCCCACTTGCCTTCAAACAGCGAGGAGTTGATCTTGTACTTCGGATCCAGCGGGCTGCCGGCGCCGACATACATGACGCCCTTGACGCCGTCGCGGATGACCTGGACCGGCTGCTCGGTCTCATTGCCGAACATGTCCTTGACCTTCTCGGTCGCGCCGGAAGGATCCGGGACGTACATGGCGGCGTTGACACGGGAAGTACCCATGGACCAGCCGATGTAGCCGATGTTCTCGGTATCGACGAAGTCCAGATTGTAGACGTAATCCGTGACGTCGACCGAACCGAGGCCCTGGTTGTCTTTCTCTACGTCTGACCGGCCGATCGTGTAGGGTTCGATGCCGATCGCGACGATGCCTCTGCGTGCCAGCTCCATGCCTGCGTCAGACATGTACTCGACGCTGGCGTTGCCGCCGGGGATCATCATGACAGCCGGAGCGGGATTCTCTCTGGTAGCCGTTTTCGGTTTGTACACTTCAAGACTGATCGCCACGCCGCGGTCCGTCATGACCGACAGACGCCGCAGCTCGGTCTTTCCGCCGTTCGTCGCGACGCCGTAGGCGACCACGAGTCCCAGGAAGAAGACGGCTACAGCGATCAGGAGAAGATGTTTCAATGAAAACTTCTTCATGGTTTTCTCTCCTTTTCTGCTATAGATGCTTTTGCGAGGACACACTTTCCTCACAATTTCCTTATCGATAATCTATCAAATGACGCATATTCAGTCAATAAACGGCGGAAATGTTGACGGAAGCATTATGATTTCGTGCAAAATCGATACAATGCACTCATTTTCGATCATCGTTTTTTTCGTGCATTATTTCCGGAATTGTGGTAGAATAAGCGTATTCATTCGAAAGAAAATCGGACGCTCCGCCGGAGGGCGGCGTGCGGACGGTGAAAAGAGGTGCGGGCAATGGCGGGGAAGACGCTGATCAAAACAAAAAGACTGGTCCTGGAAGCGCTGGACGACGCAGCGCTTGCGAAGCTGATCCTGACGGAACGGAACGAAGCGGGGCGGAAGCTGCTGACCGGAAAGCTGAGCGAGGTGCAGGAGCATCCGGACGAAGCGCCGTGGTTCACGGTCTGGAAGGCAACGGAAAAGAAAACGGGCGAGACCGCAGCGCTTCTGTATTTTCACGGGCCGCAGCAGAGAGGGACCGTCGAAGTGACGGGCATCCCGAAAGCGGCGGACGCGGACGGAGGATACCTGGAAGAAGCGCTGGAAGGCGCCGCGGACTGGGCCTTCTCCCGGCAGGACGTGTACAAGGTCGTCCTGCACGATACGCCTTACCGGGAAACGTCCGGCAAGGACCGGTTCACGCGCGGTGAGGACGGGCGGCTGCAGGCCGAAAAAGGGACCTCGCTCTGGCTGCCGGTCTATCTGTGCCTGGGTATGAGCATCGGACTGTCCCTCGGCATCATCGGGAACCGGCTGGCGATCGGCGCGGCCGTCGGCATGCTGATCGGCCTTTTAGTCGGATATCTTCTGGATCAGAGCGAAAAGAAACACCGGGCGGAAGTGACCGGCGAAGCGGAAGCCGAAGCAGAAGCAAAAGAAGAGCACGCCGGCAGTCCCGAGCCGGCTGCCGTCTGTGCGGACGCGCGGGCCGCCGCGGCGGACGCCTCCGGCAATGCCGGTCCCGACGCGTCCGAATTCACGGACGACGCGGGTGAATTCTCCGGAGAAGACGGCGCACAAGC
>JAGDBR010000122.1 GCA_017958935.1 Lachnospiraceae bacterium
AGGTGATCCCGGTGAACGTGGCGGTCTCGAACGAAGACCTGCTGAAGCTGAACGTATTGCTGAACTCGGCTCTGCAGGGCAAGGCGATCGACGAGATCACGCTGAAGCTGATCCGCGGACTGACCGCGCAGGCCGGCGATTATTCGGCCGTCGTCGCTTCGGTGCTCGAAGCGGTCGGCGATTCGATCTCGGAAGCGAAGGAAGACGGGCCCGAGATCTTCACCTCCGGCACGACGAACATCTTCAAGTATCCGGAGCTCGCGGAAAGCGCGAACGCGCAGGAGATCCTGACGACCTTCGAAGACAAGAAGGAGATGCTGAGCCTGTTCAGCGAACACGAGCAGGAAGAGGCCGGCATCCGCGTCTACATCGGCAACGAATCTCCGATCCGCTCGATGAAGAACTGCTCGGTCGTCACGGCGACGTACGACCTGGGCAAGGGCCTGACCGGCACGATCGGCATCGTCGGGCCGAAGCGGATGGATTACGATCACGTATTCGGCACGCTGCGCAGCCTCATGGAGCAGCTGGACAGCGTTTACCACAATAATAAATAGGGGAGGATGAAGCATTGACATCCGAAGAAAAGAACCTGAACGGTCCGGGCGAAGAGAGCGACCTTGAAGGCGTCGAGGATCTGAAGAAGATGGACGGGGCGTCCGAAGAGGACGTCGAAGCCGTCGAAGGGGAAGTCGAGGACGCGCAGGAGACCGACGAGAAGCAGGTCGAAGCGGCGGCGGAAGAGCTCGATGAGCGGCTCGAGGCGGCGCTGGACCAGTACAAGCGGCTCTTTGCCGAATTCGACAACTACAGGAAGCGTACGGAAGTCGAGAAGAGCGACATGTACGCGTCGGGCGTCCGGAAGACCGTGGAGAAGATCCTGCCGGTCCTGGACAACTTTGAAAGAGGCCTTGCGGCCGTTCCGGAGGGCGACAGAGCGAACGCCGCCTATACCGGGATGGACATGATCTATAAGCAGCTGGTCAAAGTGCTGGCGGACATGGGCATCGAGCCCATCGACGCCGAAGGCAAGGAATTTGACCCGAACTTCCACAACGCGCTGCTGCAGGTGGAGAGCGACGAGCTCCCGTCCGGCACGGTCGCCGAGGTGGTGCAGAAAGGCTACACGTACAAGGGCAAAGTGATCCGCTTCGCCTCGGTCACGGTAGTCGCTTAACGAAGAAAGTCTGGAACCCCGCGAACGCCGGGGCAGGAAAGGAGAATAAATCATGGGAAAGATCATTGGCATTGACTTAGGTACGACAAACTCTTGCGTCGCCGTCATGGAAGGCGGCCAGCCTGTCGTCATTACGAACATGGAAGGCTCCCGGACGACGCCGTCCGTCGTGGCCTTCACGAAGAACGGAGAGCGTCTCGTCGGCGAAGCCGCGAAGCGCCAGGCCGTCACGAACTCCGAGCGCACGATCTCCTCGATCAAGCGCCACATGGGCACCGATTTCAAGGCGACCATCGACGGAAAACAGTACACCCCGCAGGAGATCTCCGCGATGATCCTGCAGTAATTAAAGAAAGCCGCCGAGAACTATCTGGGCGAGCCGGTCAC
>JAGDBR010000123.1 GCA_017958935.1 Lachnospiraceae bacterium
ACATGCTGAGTCCTTATCTTGCGGATGCGCGCTTTCTGGACCTGTTCGCTGGCTCCGGGGCGATCGGCATCGAAGCTTTGAGCCGCGGCGCGGCTGAAGCCGTGTTTGTGGACGATTCGGCGGCCTGCTGCGGCGTGATCCGGCAGAATCTGGCCTTTACGCATCTTGAAGAGAACGCACGCGTATTCCGTGCCGACGTGCTGAACGCGATCACGCGGCTGGAAGCGGAAGAAAAGCCTTTCGACGTGATCTTCATGGATCCGCCGTACACGTCTTCTGGCGTCGCTAAGGTGCTGCGCCGTCTCGAACAGAGCTGTCTTGCCGGTCCCGGAACGCTGATCGTTTTCGAGGAAGCGCTGGCATTCCCGTCCGAAGAGGCTGCCGGAAGCGGCTACGAGATCCTGAAGGAAAAGACCTACAAGTCGAACAAGCATGTCTGGCTGAAGAAAAGAGGATAATGGCAAACGCGATCTATCCGGGTTCCTTTGACCCGATCACTTACGGACACATCGACGTCATCAAGCGCGCCAGCCCCATGGTGGACCGGCTCGTCGTCGGCGTGCTCGTGAACAATGAAAAGAAACCGATGTTCTCGCTCGAGGAGCGGGTCGCCATGATCCGCGACGCGGTGAAGGACATCCCGAACGTGGAAGTGAAGGCGTTCACCGGACTCACGGTCGACTTTGCGCGGAAGGAAGACGCGCGGTTCATCGTCCGCGGCCTGCGGGCCGTCACGGACTTCGAATACGAGCTGCAGCTTTCCCACACGAACAAAAAGATCGCGCCCGACGTCGACACGGTCTTCCTGATGACGAGTCTCGAGTACACGTATCTTTCCAGTTCCCTGGTGAAGGAAGTCGCATCTTACGGCGGCGATATCTCCGAGTTTGTGACGGAGGAAGTCGCGCGGAAGATCCATGATAAATTATCAAACAAGTGAGGTAACGAAATGGCGAACAGAATTGAACAGGTCATCGGCGATATCGAGGAGTATATCGACGGCTGCAAAATGCAGGCATTTTCCAACACGAAGATCATCGTGGACCGTCCGCAGATCGAAGAATTTCTGGACGAGCTTCGCCAGTATACGCCTGAAGAAGTGAAGAAGTATCAGCGTATGCTCTCGAACCGCGACAAGATCATGGCCGATGCGAAGAAGCGGGCGAACGAGATCGAGGAAAAGGCCGTCGCCTACGCGAACCACATGGTCGAAGAGCACCAGATCACGAAGATGGCCTACGACAAGGCGAACGAGATCCTCGAGGCCGCGAAGGAGCAGGCGAACAAGCTCGTCTACGAAGCGAACGAACAGGCGAATCAGATCCGCCAGGGCTCGCAGGAGTATTCGACGCAGATGCTCGAGAACCTTCATTCGGTGCTGGCCGGCACGATCGACGACTATCAGAACCGTTATGCGACCCTGATCTCCTCGCTGTCCGAGCATCAGAACATCGTCGAGCAGAACATCAACGAACTGAACGGCATGAACATGATCCGCGAAACGCCGAAGCTCGATTTCCTGAACGACGTTTACGACGACAATGACGAAGCGCTCTTCAACTACGATGACGAGGAAGAAGAGGACTGAACCTGAATAACCACGCATTCCGCCTGTGAATCCGGGATTTGCAGGCGGAATTTTGTTTTTTTGAAGGATTGCGATGGCCAAGCTCCCCGAACAGTTCCTGGAAGAGATCCTATCGCTCCTCGGCGAAGAAGAAGCCGGGGCTTATTTGCGGTGCTTCGACGAGCCGCGCCTGTACGGCCTCCGCGTGAACACGACGAAGATCTCCGTCGAAGACTTCCTGAAGATCTTTCCGTTCCCGCTGGAACCTGTGCCGTGGACGGACAACGGGTTCTACTACCGGGGAGAAGACCGCGTTTCCAGGCATCCCTATTACTATGCCGGTCTGTATTACCTGCAGGAGCCTTCGGCGATGCTGCCGGCACGCCTGCTGCCCGTGGAGCCCGGCGACCGCGTACTCGACACGTGCGCCGCGCCCGGCGGCAAATCGACGGAGCTTGCCGCGAAGCTGAACGGCACGGGCGTCCTGTTCTCGAACGACATCAGCAATTCCCGCGCGCAGGCGCTGCTGAAGAATCTTGAATTGTTCGGCATTCCGAACGCCGTGATCCTGTCGGAAGACCTCCGCAGGCTCGAGGACCGTTTTGCAGGCTGTTTCGACAAGATCCTCGTCGACGCGCCGTGTTCCGGCGAAGGCATGTTCCGGAAGGAGCCTGCCGTCGTGAAGGCCTGGCTCGAGCACGGCCA
>JAGDBR010000010.1 GCA_017958935.1 Lachnospiraceae bacterium
AGAGGATCGTGGCCTTCAGATCCATCATGAACTGGATCTGGCGGTCGGTGTTTCCCGAAGACATCGGCAGCGTCATCGCGCCGACACGGTGGGAAGCGTCGTTCAGGCCGGCGCCGCCCGTGAACAGGCCGTAGCCGTAGCAGACCTGCACGACGTCGTCCTTCGTGCCGCCGGCCGCGACGAGCGCGCGCGACGTGCAGTCGGTCCAGATGTCCAGGTCCTTCTGCGTGTAATAAGCGATCACGCGGCGGCCGGTCGTGCCGGACGTCGACTGGATGCGGACGACTTCGCTCTTCGGGACGGCCAGCATTCCGTCGGGATAGGCCTCGCGGAGGTCTTCCTTCGACAGGAACGGCAGCTTGTACAGGTCCTCGATGCCGTGAACGTCCTCCGGCTTCACCTGCTTTTCATCCATCTTGGCGCGGTAATAAGGCACATTGTCGTAAACGTGCTTCACCTGCCGGACGAGTTTTTCGGACTGCAGTGCGCGGATCTCTTCGACCGGCATGCATTCCAGTTCTTTCTGATAGTAGTTTTCCATAAGGCTCCTCTGGTCTCTTCACTGCTGCTTATTTGCAGGCACGCCCGCCGGGGACTGGTCCGGAGGTCCGGACGCGCCTTGTGCCTTTTCCGGGACGGTCACTCCAGGGTGCCGGCCTTTTCTTTCCGAATGCTCCGGCCCAGACTGAAGGCCTTGAGATTCATGTCGATGAACTGCGGGCGGATGCAGGCTTTCATCGCGTCGGTCCACTCTTCTTCCGGATAATCGAAATAGGTGGAGACACGGCCGATCAGGACCATGTTCACCGCACGGGCGCTGCCCGCCTCGACCGCGAGAGAAAACGCGTCGATCGCATCGATCTTCATGCCCTGGGCTTCGTACTGTTCCACGATGCCGAGCGGGTACTCCGCCGCGCCGGTGATGACCGGCATCGGCATGATCTCCTGCGTGTTCGCGATCAGGATGCCGTCCTTTTTCAGGGCGCTCACGTGGCGGAAGGATTCGATCTTTTCAAAGCTCAGCGCAAGATCCGCCTCTCCCGTCTTGATCAGCGGGCTGTAGATGCGCTTCCCGCCCTTGACGTACGTCACGACCGATCCGCCGCGCTGGCTCATGCCGTGCAGCTCCGAGAGCCGGACGTCGTCGAAATGCTTCTGAAAGACTTGGCCGATCACGCGGCACGCAAGCAGCATGCCCTGACCGCCGACGCCTGTGATGATGACGTTGCACTGTTCCATTACGCCTGCCCTCCTTCGATCGCGCCGAACGCGCAGAGCTCGCTGCAGACCGCGCAGCCGACGCACTGCGAAGCGTCGATCGCGGGGCTTCCGTCCTTCAAAAAGATCGCCGGGCAGCCGATGCGCATGCAGGCCTTGCAGTTCCTGCACTTGTCCTCGCTGATCGCAAGCGGCGCCTTCCGCTTCACGCTCTTCAGCAGGGCGCAGGGCCGTCTCGAGATGATGACCGACGGGCCCTCGTAGGCCGTTTCGCGTCTGATGACGGCCTCGGTCTCCTTCAGCTGATACGGGTCGACGACGAAGACGTGGTCGATGCCCATCGCGCGCACGAGCGCTTCCAGGTCGATCGCGGTCGCCGGGTCCCCGTTGATGCGGTAGCCGTTCGTCGGGTTGTTCTGGTGGCCGGTCATGCCAGAATGCATGAAGGTCGAATCGCCGATGACGGCGACGGTCTTCTTCTCGGCTTCGGCGCCGCGCGCCTTGTTGAACCCGTGGATGCCGGAGACCGACGCGCCCATGCACAGGACGGAATCGATCGCGTACAGCGGGCTCATCGCGCCGAGCGTATAGCAGCCGATGTCGCCGATGACCGTGTAACGGTTCTTCGACAGGATGTAGAACAGGCCCCTGTGCGGGCAGCCCGCGCACATGATCGGCGGGCGGCCGGGGTCCGGATTCGTGTTGAAATGATCCGGCAGCGGAATGCCGAAGACGTTCTTTAACAGCCGCTGGTCATATTCGCCGCAGACAGGAAGGATCTCTTTCCCGATGCAGTCGATGCCCATGGCCTTGACCTGCGTCTCGATGACGGGATCCAGGTCCTCGATGATGTAGAGGGTCTCGACCTTGGCGGCAAAATCACGGATCAGCTGCTGCGGCAGCGGATTCACCATGCCGAGCTTCAGCACGCTGATGCCGTCGTCGAAGACTTCCTTCACGTAATCGTAGCAAACGCCCGCGGTGATCACGCCGCAGCGCGAGAAATCACGGTCCGTGCCCTTGACGCGGTACGCCGGGTCGGCCCATTCGACACGGTTCAGGTCCGTCTGTTCGCCGAGCGCGGCAAGCTTCTTCATGCGCTCCTCGACGACCGGATGACGGCGGATCGCATTCGCCGGCGCCATCACGTATTTCTGCGGATCCTTCACGTATTCCTTCAGGGCAACGTCTTCGCGTTCCTCCAGTTCGACGCTGTCCTGCGAATGCGCAAGGCGCGTCGTCATGCGCACGAAGACCGGGCAGTCGTATTCTTCGGAGATCGCGTAGGCACGTTTCACGAACGCCTTGATCTCGGAAGAATCGGACGGCTCCAGCATCGGCAGCTTCGCCGCGATGGCATAGTGCCGGGAATCCTGCTCATTCTGCGAGGAATGCATCGCCGGATCGTCCGCGACGAAAATGACCATGCCGGCGTTCACGCCGGTGTAGGACACCGTAAAGAGCGGGTCCGCCGCGACGTTCAGGCCCACGTGCTTCATCGCACAGGCCGAGCGCGCGCCCGCAAGCGACGCCCCGAAAGCCGTCTCCATCGCGACCTTCTCGTTCGGCGCCCATTCGGTATAGATCTCCGGATACTGAACGGCTTCCTCGGTGATCTCCGTGGAAGGCGTTCCCGGATATGAGGAAACGAGCCTGCAGCCGGCCTCGTACAGACCGCGGGCCGCGGCTTCATTTCCCAGCATCAGTTTCTTCATGTGAACCTCCTGTCGGTCCCTGATGTCCCTGTCCTCACCTTCGCAAGGACAGCGGTCTTTCTGCCGTCACGAATTGAACTGCGCCGCGACGAGCTTGTCCGCGCCGTAGATCTCGCGCAGCTTCGGCTTCTCGATCTTGCCGGTCGCGTTGCGCGGCACGTCGGCGAAAATGACCTTCCGCGGCCGCTTGTAGCGCGGCAGCGACTTGCAGAACTCGTTCAGCTCGTCCTCGGTCATCGTCTCGCCGTCCCGCAGTTCGACGATCGCGGCCGCGATCTCGCCGAGCCTCGGATCCGGCAGGCCGATGACGGCCACGTCGCGGATCTTCCGGTTCGAGCGCAGGAAGTCCTCGATCTGGACCGGGTAAAGGTTCTCGCCGCCGGAAATGATGACGTCCTTCTTGCGGTCGACCAGGTAGATAAAGCCCTCTTCGTCTTCCATCGCCATGTCGCCGGTCATCAGCCAGTCGCCGATGATCGTCGCTTCCGTCGC
>JAGDBR010000011.1 GCA_017958935.1 Lachnospiraceae bacterium
CAGCTTCAACTGCCTCGGAGATGGCGCAGCCAAGGCTTCCGGTGGTGCCGGGGAATTCTTCGTTGATCTTACGCCCAACGTTGGTGTTCATGGAAGGAGAAGGGGTTACCTGTGCACCGTAGGTTCTCATAACCTCGCGGCGGAAAGGCTTCTGCTCATAACTGACTTTCACCATGTACACCTTGCAGTCCAGCCCCAGGTAGGCGCAGGCCATGGAGAGGGCAGTGCCCCACTGGCCGGCACCGGTCTCGGTCGTGACGCCCTTCAGGCCCTGCTTCTTCGCGTAATAGGCCTGCGCGATCGCCGAGTTCAGCTTGTGGCTGCCGCTCGTGTTGTTGCCCTCGAACTTGTAATAGATCTTTGCCGGCGTCTGGAGCTTCTCCTCCAGGCAGTAGGCGCGGACGAGCGGCGACGGGCGGTACATTTTGTAGAAGTCCACGATCTCCTGCGGGATCGGGATGTACTGTGTGTCATTGTCGAGTTCCTGCGAGACCAGGTCCGCGCAGAACACGCCGGAGAGTTCCTCCGCCGTCATCGGCTGAAGGGTGCCCGGGTTCAGAAGCGGCGCGGGCTTTTTCTTCATGTCGGCGCGTACGTTGTACCATGCAGTGGGCATCTCATTCTCTTCAAGGTAGATTTTGTACGGGATCTTCGTGGTGTCTTTCATTTTTCGCTCCTTTGCTTTTTTGAGATGGGACAGACGGATCTGTCCAGGCCAGTGAGGCAGTGACCGCTGCCTCCGTCTCCCGGGACTGCCGCTTCCTGTGCGTACAGCGCATAAAAAAACGATCCTGTCCCAGTGTTTCTGCTGGGACAGGATCGGTAAGATCCTGCGGTGCCACCCGGCTTAGCGCTTATCAGCGCTCACTCTGCGCATACGATCATATGCCGGCTATTGTTCACGGGGTGCCATTCCCCGTCTCCCATACTGAGCCCTAAGCCGTTCTGTTCGCCCTTGAAAGTCCATTCCCTGAAAGGCTGCATACCGCACTCCCACCATCTGCGGCTAGCTCTTCCTGCTCACCTGAAAGGTACTCACTCTTTCGCAACGGTTTAGATAAAAATACAACATCGACATCAGATTGTCAATATAAAAATATACCGAATTTTTACTCCCAAAAGGACCATTCTCCGTTAAAACAACGGCAGGCCTCCTGCAGGGATATGGCAGGACCGGGTCTGTCCTTTACCCGTTCAGATGCAGCACATTCAGCAGCAGGATCCAGCACAGCCCGTAATAGGTGACGACCGCCACGAGGTCGTTCACCGTCGTGATCAGCGGACCGGACGCGACGGCCGGGTCGATCTTGATCTTATTGAAGAACATCGGGACCAGCGTGCCCAGGAGGCTTGCGATCATCGTCGCGACCCAGAGCGAAAGGCCCACGCAGCCGGAGATCATGAAGGCCTGCTGGGCCGGAAGGCCCTTCAGCACGACCACGTACAGGCCGACGATGCAGAAAGCGATCGAGCCCAGGATCAGCCCGTTGCAGAAACCGACGCGCACCTCCTTAAAGACGAAGGCGAACTTCTCCTTTCCGGTCAGGTTCTCGTCCATCAGGACGCGGATCGTGACGGCCAGGCACTGCGTGCCCGAGTTACCGGCCATGTCCAGCACGAGCGACTGGAAGCAGACGACGATCGCGATCTCCTGCACGACGCCCTCGAACACGCCGACGACCGTCGAGACGATCAGGCCCAAAAGCAGCAGGGTCGCCAGCCACGGAATGCGCTTCTTGATGCTCGCGCCCAGTTTCTCATGCAGGTCTTCCTCCGCGGTAAGACCTGCCAGCTTTGCGTAGTCTTCACCGAGTTCGTCATCGACGACTTCGACGATGTCGAAAGCGGTGATGGCGCCGATCAGTTTATTGTCTTCATCGAGGACCGGGATCGAGTCTTCGTTGTAGGAACGCAGTCTGTCCAGTTCGTCGGAGATCTTCGCCCGGGCGTAAACGGACGGATAGGACGTCGAGATAATGCTCTCGAAGTCGGTCTCCTTCCGGGCAATGATCAGGTCTTTCAGGTCGATCGCGCCGTAGTAGGTGCCGTCCTCTTCGGTCACGTAGATCGTCTGGATGTTGTCGTTGTCCTGCGCCTGCTCGATGAGCTCGCGCATCGCGGTCCGCACGTCCGCGTCTTTCTTCACGACGACGTAGTTCGTCGTCATCTGGGAGCCGACCTCGTCGTCCTCGTAGGAATTGATCAGGGCAATGTCTTCCTGCGCCTCGTCATCCATGCGGGAGAAGATCTGCTCGCGGACGTCCTCCGGCAGCTGCTCCAGGATGTCGACCGCGTCGTCGGCGTCCATCTCTTCCAGGATGTCCGCGGACCGCTCGTAGCCGAGTTCCTTGAAGTAGTCTTCCGCGTCCTCCACATAGGAGAACACGTCGGGCAGCCGTTCGATGCCGAGCGCCCGGTACAGGCGGAAGCGTTCTTCCTTCGTCAGGTCCGGCAGGACCTTCGCGATATCCGCCTCATGGTAATCGTCCAGCGCCTCCCGCAGCGCGTCGCGCTTTAAGTCGGACCGGACGAGCGATATGATCTCTTCGTCGAAATGGTCCTCCGGGATCTCGAATTCCCCGTCGTCCTTTTCGTCTTTGACGGCAGCTTCGTCCTTAACGGCGGCTTCTTCCCCGCCGCCTTTTTCATTCTGTTCCTGTTTTCCGGAGGCCGCCTGTTCCTTCAGTTCTTCCGCAAGCGCCTGCTCCGTTTCTTTCAAGGTTGTTTCAAGGATCTCTTTTTCATCTTGTACCGTCATGTCGACCGACCTCCTTTTCCGAAACTTCCACTTCCTACAAAGTAGCACAAAAAACCGCCGTTTTCAATCTCCGCGCGCAAAGAAATGTTTGAAAATGGAGCGGGATATGCTATGATGAAAACAACCCGGGAGGAAAGTATCATGAACGGTTTATTTGAAAGGATCCTGAACAACATCGGAAACGTCATCGTCGGAAAAGAGGATACCGTCCGGCTGATCCTCTCCGCCCTGCTTTCGAACGGCCACGTCCTGTTGGAGGACGTTCCGGGCACGGGCAAGACGATGCTCGCAAAAGCGCTCGCGCGTTCGGTGGACGT
The DNA here is from genome assembly GCA_017958935.1 of Lachnospiraceae bacterium. The sequence goes on from JAGDBR010000011.1 coordinate 3,076, forward strand.
CGGCTTCAACCGCATCCAGTTCACGCCCGACCTGCTGCCCTCGGACGTCACGGGCATCAACTATTTCCACCAGAAAGCCGGCGATTTCGTCTTCAAGGCCGGCCCCGTCTTCACGAACGTCCTGCTGGCCGACGAGATCAACCGCGCGACCCCGCGCACGCAGTCGGCGCTGCTGGAATGCATGGAGGAACGCCAGGTCACGTTCGACGGCGAGACGCATCTTTTAGAACCGCCGTTCTTCGTCATCGCGACGCAGAACCCGATCGAGACGACCGGCACCTTCCCGCTGCCGGAGGCCGAACTGGACCGCTTCCTGATGAAGCTTTCCATGGGGCCGCTCTCGAAAGAGGAAGAACTGAAGGTCCTGAAGCGCTACCGCGCCGACCGGCCGCTCGATACACTGGAGCC
>JAGDBR010000124.1 GCA_017958935.1 Lachnospiraceae bacterium
AGCCCCGAAAAACTTCGGGGCTCCGGGGTGTCCGCCGCCGGTCCCGGGGGGTCATGGGGCCGACAGGCGGAACGCCGTGTCTTCAATTGTCAAAGAAACCGGTTCAGTGGTTGAAGAACCAGTCCCAGATCGACTGGAAGGGATTCTCATCCTCGTCCGTCTCCGGCGCTTCCTCCGTCTCCGGAACGTTCTCCGGCGCTTCCTCCGGCAGGTTCCCGGAGATCTCTTCATAGGTCACGAGCGTCGCTTCCGCCTTCATTTCACGGAAATTGCGGCCTTCCGGACGCATGACCGTCAGTTCCACGGTCGTGCCGGCTTTGTAGGAATTGATCTCCTTCTTCAGGCTGTCCATCGATGTGACGGGCTTTCCGTTCACTTCGGTGATGATGTCGTAATACTGCAGGCCCGCTTTCTCCGCCGGGGAATCCGCCACGATGTTGTTCACGACGACGCCCGCCGGATACCCGTATTGGGCAATATAGTTGTCGGGGACGGTCGATCCGCTGACGCCGAGGTAGCCGCGATCTTCTTCCGCGACGACTTCCTTGTTCATCAGGTCTTCAATGATCGCCTGTGCGGAAGTGATCGGGATCGCAAAGCCCATGCCCTCTACCGAGGTCGAAGAGGTCTTCGCGGAGTTGATGCCGATCAGCCTGCCCTGCGCGTCGAAGAGGCCGCCGCCGGAGTTGCCCGGGTTGATGGCCGCGTCCGTCTGCATCAGACTGCGCGTGATGTTGTCGATCGTGACCTGGCGGTCCTTCGCGGAAATGATGCCGGTCGTCACGGACTGTCCGTAGCCCAGCGCGTTGCCGATCGCGATGACGCCCGCGCCGATCTTGATCTCGTCGGAATTGCCGATCACAGCGGTCTTGATCGCACTCTTCGTCTCGTCGGAAAGTTTCCCGAGCTCGACGTAGATGACCGCAAGGTCCGCTTCCGTGTCCATGCCCAGGACGACTGCGTCCGCGCTCGTCCCGTCCACGAAGGTCACTGTCAGTTCCTTCGAGGTGATCGTATAAGCGGAGGTCGTCTCTTCATTGTTCACGACGTGCGCGTTCGTGACGATCAGCAGGCGGCCGTCGCGGGAACCGACGATGACGCCCGATCCGCTGTACGGAAGCTCCTGCGTCTGGGAAGAGGACTTCCCGCCGCCGAAGAAATAGTTATAGGGATTGTAGGTCTGGCTCTGTTTGTACTCGACCGTGTCGACGATCGATACGACCGACGGCATCACGTTCTCGACGATCTCGGAAACGTCGACGAGCACCGTGCCGGACGAGATCTGCGTCGACGTGATATCCGGCGCCGGCGTCAGTACCGTGTTCTCGTTTGCCGCCGTCTGCGCTTTTTCCGTCTGCGCCGTTTCTTCCTGCAGTATCACACGGTTCTCGTTTGCCGCTCTGTCCGCTCCTTTTTTCTGAATGTCGTTCACGATATACTTCACGCCGAAGTAGATGCCTGCGCCGATGATCAGCAGCCCGGCAATGATCGCCAGCGTCTTCCAGAAACGATTCTTCATGTCCATGCCTCCTGTGCGGACCGTGTCCCGGTCCCGGTTTCTGAAGCAGAGTTTACCTGTCAAATGTGTTCTATTTGTGTCGTTCCGTTTAAAAAAATATGGAGCCCCGAAACACGGGGCTCCATGGTCTTCATTCTGTCTTGCTTAATCCAGACCTTCCTTGTCCTTATACATCTGGTAGGAGATCTCCTTGATGAAATCGCTCGGCTCGTAATTCGGGTCGTTGAACAGGAATTCGTGCAGGCTCTTGACTTCGCCCGCGAAATCATTCGCGACCATGACGTCGACCGCACCGTACTTCGAATAGTAGTTACCGAGGTAGCGGCCGTGCGAATACGAGAGCGGGAACGCCCGCGAACCCGCAACATTGAAGCCGTTCAGCTGCGTGATCGTGAACAGGATCCTCGGAAGCGTCATGTTCGTCTTGCAGTTCGACAGGCCGGTCTGCGCGACGTTGATCAGGCGGTTGATATCGCCCTGCGCCAGGATGCTCTTCGCCTTGTCCAGGCACTTCGCGATCGCTTCGCGGTGATGCTCCGCGCGCCCGTCGTCCTCGAAACCGCCGTAGCGGATGCGGGCGTAAGCAACGGCGTGTGTTCCGAGCATGTTGTAGGTGCCGGGCTGGCTGATCCACGGTTCGAGGATGCCTGTCATCCGCATGGTCTCTGCGTGATAGTTCTGGAAATACCCCAGGATCGTATCGTTCGGGATCGTCAGTTCGATGCCGCCGAGCTGCGTGATCGCGACAGCCACACCGTACCAGTCGACGATGACGTATTCGCTAATGTCGAGATCCAGGTTGCGGTTGATCATCGAGAGCATGTCCGAGATATTCGTCTGGACATACTGGGCGTTGACCTTATCGTACGTATGCCTGGTCGTGCCCTTCTCCATCTTCATGATCGTATCGCGCAGGATCGACACCATCTTGATGTTGCCGGTCGAATTGCTGATACTGACGATGACGATGACGTCGGTATTGTTGTGCGCGTCCGTGCCGAGCACGAGGACGTTCCGGAAACCCGTCGAGTTCACGATGCGCGGGATCTCCACGCTCGTCGTGCCGATGACGTTGCCGGAATTGTCGGTCACGTCGATCTGGGTCGAGCTCATGACCGTTTCATAACCGCTGACCGAGACCGTGAAGACGTCCGTGGCTTCCTCATGCGCATACGAATTCAGGACAGAGACGCCGAAGCAGCCGATCGCGAGCAGCAGCATCAGAACGATCTCGCCCATGACGAGAAGGACGTTCCTGCGGCGCTTTTTCAGCGTGTTTTCCTTCTTCTTGGCTTCTCTCTTCGCGTTCGCCGCGGCTTTCTTATCCGTCAGCGCTTTCTTCTCTTTTTCCTGTGTCTGTTTTTCCATCTTCTCCTTCTCACGTCATTTTGCGTGGCGTTTCCTGTACTCGTGCAGATAAATGAAGGTGTTCCGGATCAGCAGTCCCTCAATGCCGCAGCACCGGAGGAACCCGGCCGTGCCCGAAGGCACCCGCCTCGTTTTCTTCCTCGTTTCAAAGCCTTCCCGGACACCATCCAGATAAGCCTGTTCAAAGCCCAGCCCCCGGAAGAACCGCTGTTTCAGCTTCCGTCCGATGAACATCGGCAGCGCGTTCAGCGCACGCTGCAGGGCGGGCATGTTCTTATAAGCGACGTATACGGCGTTCCGCGCGGAGATCCGGACCTTGAAGTCCGAATACTTCACGGCGCCGCTGGAACCCGATCCGACGTGGTAGACGACGGCCGACGGTTCATAAACATTCCTGTAGCCGTACAAAAGCGCACGGTAGCCGACGTCGATGTCCTCCAGATACGCAAAATGCATCGTATCGAACAGGCCGATCTCATCGAAGACCTTCCGGCGGTAGATCGACGCGCCGGCGCAGCAGGAAAACACTTTTGCGGGCTTGTTGTATACCGGATCGTCCACGGACTGCGCCACGCCGCGCTGGGCCTGCCAGCCGAGGACCGTATACAGATCGCCGCAGTCGTCCAGAAGTTCCCGTTCGCGGTAGTTCACCATCTTCGGGTTGACCGAAAAGATCCTTTCGTCGCGTTCCGCAGCACATGTCAGTGCCGAGACGAAATGCGGGTCGCATTCGACGTCGTTGTTCAGCAGCAGGACGAATTCGCTTTCGCTTTTTTCGATCCCGGTGTTCACGCCGCCCGAGAACCCAAGGTTCTCCGCGTTCACGATCAGCCGTACTTCGGGGTATCGCTCACGGATGAACGCCGCCGAGCCGTCGGTCGACGCGTTGTCGACGACGAGCACTTCGAAATCGTCCGTGTCCTGGTTTTTCAGTGAATCCAGACAGGTCCCGAGATATTGCATCCCGTTCCAGTTCGGGATCACGACCGTCACTTTTTTCATAACCGTCAGATCTTGTACTGATCGCAGACCTCGTCCGCATCGCCCGAAAGCCGGACCGTGCCGCCGTCGAGCCAGATGACGCGGCTGCAC
>JAGDBR010000125.1 GCA_017958935.1 Lachnospiraceae bacterium
CGTAATCCGCGGTCTCCGCGACCGCGCGCACGGCGCCGGATTCGGACAGGCCGCCCAGGGCGTCTTCCATGGCGTCGTCCCGGACGCCGAGCGTGAAGACCGACGGCATGTCGTTCTTCTGCCGGCCGCTGCGGTAGACGCGGCAATGCTTCGCGTCCAGCCCCAGGTCCTTGAGGTCCTTCGTTTCATACAGCGTCACGGACGGAAGGAACGCCGGTCCCTCCGAATCGTTCGTGACTTCGACATAGTATTCCTGCAGCGTTTCCGTCTCCTGCAGCATCACCTTTTTCAGTGTGAACGGCTCGTTCATGTCATGGCCTCCGTTTTCCTGCGGCATCTGCCGATCCTTTGCGCGCCGCCGTTTTCCGTCCGGCCGCGCCGCTTTCTTCCGGTTCTTTCGTTTATCATACCAAAACATTGACGAAAGTTCATTAAAAATCTAAAATAATGTCAGAAATCCGATGAGAAAGGCTCCTTCGATGAAAGAACGCATCCTGAACACGCATGTGAATGAAAACCAGCTCGCCCTGTTCTTCCTCGGGCAGGAAGGCTTCATCTTCAAGACGCCCGAACAGAAGACCCTCATGATCGACGGTTTCCTGACCGGCGATCTGCTCCATGAGGGCATGGCAAAGGGCCGCTTCTACGAGCCGCCGATCCGGCCGGAAGACCTCGATTTCCTGGATGCCGCGGTCTTTACGCACGACCACCGGGATCATCTGGATCCGGTCACGGTCCGGAAGCTCTGTGAAGTCAACGACCACTGCAGCATCATCGTTCCTGCCCCGCTTGCCGGGAAAGCCGTTTCCGAATACGGCGTGCCGGCCGGGCGGGTGATCCCCGCGCGCGACAGCGAGGTCATCGAGGCCGCGGGCATCGCCGTGATCCCGGTGCCGGCCGCGCATGAAGAGCTGCACCCGGACAGTATGGGCGATTACAGGGAGCTTGGTTACCGCTTCGACTTCGACGGCATTTCCGTCTATCATTCCGGCGACTGCTGCGTCTACGACGGCCTGTCCGAGCGCGTCGGGAGCGCCGACGTCGTAATGCTTCCGGTGAACGGCCGCAGCTATTACAAGCTGAAGTCCGGGCTCATCGGGAACATGAACCTGGAGGAAGCCGTCCTGCTCGCGAAAGAACTGAAAGCAAAACTCTTCGTCCCGATGCATTACGACCTGTTCAACTATAACCGCCTGCCCGTTTCGGACATCCCGGCCGGCATCGACCTCTACGGAAAAGAACTCTGCTTCAAGATGTTCCGGCCCGGCGAGAAGCTGATCTACGAGAACTGAGCGGACAGCCGGTCCGCAAAACGGATCGGGAAAACGCGCCGCGAAGGTGTTCGATAGACATCAAAAAAACACGGAAGACCGCGGTCTTCCGTGTTTTTCATTTCAGATTCAGCGCTTGATCAGCAGGACCGACAGGTCGTTGACGTTCGTCCCGGTCGCGCCGGTCACGACCAGCCCCTGCACCGCGTAAAGCGCATTGTAGGCGTCGTTGTTCCCGAGCGTCTGATGGATCGAGATCCCCTGTGCGGCAAGCCGGGCCTTCGTGTCGCCGTCGACGATGCCGCCGGCCGCGTCCGTCGGGCCGTCCGTGCCGTCCGAACCGACCGAGAAGAAGCAAACGTCGTTCAGGCCGGCGATCCCCTCGGCGCAGGCAAGCGCCATCTCCTGGTTCCGGCCGCCCTTGCCGCTCCCCTTCACGTGCACGACGGTCTCGCCGCCCGCCAGCACCGCGAAGCTGCGCTTCGATCCGCTGTAGGTCTTGGCGATCGAGGCAAAGAACGAGCCCGCCTCCTTCGCTTCGCACGTCAGGCTGTCCGTCAGCACGACGGTCCGGTATCCGAGGTCTTCCGCCGCCTGTCTAGCCGCGTTCGTCAGGATCGTCACGTCGCCGATCATCCGGAACGTGACGTTCGTCAGCGTCTTCGGCGTTTCCTGAAGCAGGGCCGCCAGCGTGTCCGCGTCCGCGCGGATCGCGTATTTGTCGAGGATCGCGGTCGCGTCCTCCGCGGTGCTCTGGTCCGGACTGGTCGGTCCGGAACCGATCGCGGAAATGTCATTGCCGAGCACGTCCGACAGGATGATCGAGTGCACATGGGCCGGCGCCGCCAGCTTCGCGAAACGGCCGCCCTTGACGGCGGACAGGTGCTTGCGCACCGTGTTCAGCTCCGTGATGTCCGCGCCGGACTTCAGCAGCCGCTCCGTCAGGGAAGCGACGGTCTCTTCCGGCACGAGGGGCTTCTCGAACAGCGCCGAAGCGCCGCCGGAAAGCAGGAACAGCACGAGGTCGTTCGCCGACAGGTCCTGCACCAGCGCGATCGCGCGCTCACACGCCTTGTAGGAGTTCTCGTCCGGGATCGGATGCCCCGCTTCGATGCACTCGAAATGCGGAAGCGCCTTGCGCGCGTGGCCGTACTTCGTCACGATCAGGCCCTTGTGGATCAGGTTCCCGATCGCTTCCTCGCAGGCCTTCGCCATCGTGTAGGCGGCCTTGCCGACCGCGATGACGATCACCTTTCCCGAAGGAATCTTCACTTCTTCCAGCGCTTTTTTCACGCCCGGCCCCGGCAGCACCGCGCCGATCGCGGACCGGATGATCACGGAAGCGTCCGATTTGATGTTCGGCATGACGTTATCCCTCTTTTCCCTTCATGATGGCGCGCATCTCCCGCGCGTTCGTCAGCGACGCTGCGGTATCGAAGCCCGCCGACAGAAGCCGCGACAGCTCGCGGATGCTCTCTTCTTCGCTGAGTTCCCCAATGCCTGTCACGGTCTCGAGGTCCTCGACCTTCTTTTCGATCAGGAAATGGTGGTCCGCCATCGCCACGATCTGCGGAAGGTGGCTGATGCAGAGCACCTGATGCGCAATGGAGATCTCCTCCATTTTCTTCGCGACCGCCTGGGCGGTCCGGCCGGAAATGCCCGAATCGATCTCATCGAAGACCAGCGTGTCGATGTCGTCGCTGCCGGCGATCAAGGTCTTCAGCGCCAGCATGATGCGCGACAGTTCGCCGCCGGACGCGACGCGCGACAGCGCCTTCAGCGGCTCACCGACGTTCAGCGAGATCATGAACCGCACTTCGTCGCAGCCGCTCAAGCTGAACCGGTTCGTTTCGGCGACCTCGGTGCTGAAGCGGACCTCGTTGAAGTTCAGGTCCTTCAGCGACGCGACCATCGCTTCGTCGAACCGCGCGGCTGCAGCGGCACGCAGCAGATGCAACGCGTGTCCCTTCGCGACGAGGTCCTTCTGCACGGCCTTCAGCCGGCCGTCGATCGCTTCCCGGTCCCGGGAAAAGGCCTCGAGCCGGTCATATTCCTGCTGCAGTTCTTCCGCGGTCTTCAGGATCGCGTCTTCCGACCCGCCGTATTTGCGTTTCAGCCGTTCCAGAAGATCCAGCCGCTCGTCCAGCTCGCTCAGCCGGGCTTCGTCCGGCTCGCTGTCGCTCACGCGGTCGTCCGTTTCGGCGAGCGCATCCTGCAGGACCGAAGACAGGTCCGAAAGCATCTGCTCCAGACGCTTCAGTCCGCCGTCGTACGACACCAGGGACGCCGCGGTCCGCGCGGCCCTGTCGATGCTTTCTTCAGAGCCTCCGAGCGCTTCCTTGACCTGCGCCAGCCCGTCCACGACCTGCTTCCGATGCAGCAGACGGCTGTATTCGGCGCTGATCCGGGCTTCTTCGCCCCGGACGATCTTCGCTTCGCGGATCTCATTCAGCTCATAAGCCAGGAAATCCATCCGCTTTTCGACCGCCGCCGGGTCTTCCCCGAGCATGCGGATCTCTTCCTTCGTCTTCCGGTATTCCCGGTACAGTTCTTCGTATTCTCCGAGCGCACCTTCCAGCGATTCCCTGCCGAAGGCGTCGATGACTTCGCGGTGCCGTTCTTCGTTCAGCAGCACCTCATGCTCATGCTGCCCGTGCAGGTTGATGAGCAGGGACGCGGCCTGCTGGACGGTCTTCAGCGTTACCGTCTCGCCGTTGATCCGGCTGACGCTGCCGCCTTCCCGGATCCTGCGCGTGATGATCAACTGCCCGTCCTCCGGGTACACGCCGAGTTTTTCCAATGCCTTCACGACGGACGGCCTGTCCGCCGAAAAGACGAGTTCCGCATAAGCTTCGTCCGCGCCCGTCCGGATCAGGTCCGAATCCGCCCGGGACCCGAGCGCGAGGCGGATCGAACCGATCAGGATCGATTTTCCCGCACCGGTCTCGCCGCTTATGATATTCAGCCGGTCGCCGAACGTCATCGTGACGTCCTTGATCAGCGCCAGATTTTTCACATGAAGGCTCTTCAGCATGGTCTTAAAGAAGCTCGTGCGATGCCGAAACGAGTGCCCCGACGTCCACCGAAGGATCCTGGACGCCCGTCCCTTCCGCACGGTTTTTCAGATACACTAGATACTCGATGTTGCCTTCCGGCCCTTTGATCGGAGAAAAGGTCAGGCCCAGCACGTCGAATCCGGCCGACAGCGCGTACCGGATCACGTTCTCACAGACTTCGGCGTGTGTCGCGGCTTCGCGCACGACGCCCTTCTTCCCTACTTTTTCGCGCCCGGCTTCGAACTGCGGCTTGATCAGCGCGACCGCCTCCGCCCCGTCCTCCAGCAGCGGTTTCACGGGGCCCAGCACCTTCGCCAGCGAAATGAAACTGACGTCCGCGGAGAAGAAGGATATCTTCTCGGGGACCTGTTCCGCCGTGACGTACCGGATGTTCGTCTTTTCCAGGTTCACGACACGGTCGTCGTTCCGCAGTTTCCAGTGAAGCTGACCGTAACCGACGTCGACTGCGTAGACCTTCGCGGCCCCGTTCTGGAGCATGCAGTCGGTGAACCCCCCGGTAGAGGCGCCGACGTCCATGCAGATCCTGC
>JAGDBR010000126.1 GCA_017958935.1 Lachnospiraceae bacterium
GGAATGCCTTCCGCCTTCGGGCAGCCCGACTTCTTCGCCGTCAGCGCGAGAACGATCAGCACCACCACGTAGGGGATAATGTTATAGAAGTACATCGGAAGTCCGAGGTTCTTCAGGAATTCCAGAGACGAGGAAACCGGGCCGATACACTTCAGGAAACCGAACAGGATGGCGCCGAGCGCGATGCCCAGGGGTTTCCAGTTACCGAAGATCATGATGGCCAGGGCCAGGAAGCCCATGCCGCCCACGGAGGCCTCTGCCGTTCCGTTCGCGACGGTCGCAATGTAGGCGTATCCGCCAAGGCCCGCCAGCGCGCCGGAGATCATCGTGCCGAGGTAACGCATTTTGAACACGTTGATACCCACGGAAGCGGCTGCCTGGGGATGTTCGCCGCAGGAGCGCATCCGCATGCCGGTCTTGGTCTTGTAGATCCAGATCGACAGTGCGATGAACACGATGACGATGACGTAGGTGGACAGATAAGCCTTGTCGCCGAAGACCTGAAGGATCACCGGCAGGTCGCTGTTCAGCATGACGTAGCCGCCGAAGTTGGCCGGCATCTGGATCTTCTCGCTGTTGAAAAGCGACAGCGCGAACGCGTTGACAAGCGCGGCCGCCAGCATGTTCAGCGCCGTGCCGCCGATCGTCTGATCGGCCTTCAGGCTCACGGCCGAATACGACAGAAGGAGCGAGAACGCCGCGCCGCTGAGCGCGGAAAACGCCATGACGGCGAGGAACAGAAGCTGCATGTTGTTGACGAGGATCCCGGCGTTCACGAAGAACCGCGCGAGGATCGCGCCGCAGAACGCGCCGAAGATCATTTCGCCTTCGAGCGCCAGGTTGATGACGCCGCTCCGCTCCGAGAACATGCCGCCGAGCGCGACGATCAGCAGCGGCGCTGCGTAGATCAGGGTCTTTTGGAGTAAATATACAACAGAAGTGAGTTCCATTACTGCTGTCCCTCCTTTCCGGAATTTGACGGGTCAGGCGGCGTTTCAGGCGCCGGCGGCGCCGGGCTTTCCCCTGGTACCGCGTCCGGCGGCGTGCCTTCTTTCGGCGGCTCTCCCATGTTTTTCAGCACCTCTTTCGGGAAGGCGCCCGTTTCGGCCTTCTGACGCTTCGGCGCTTTCCGTTTCCGCTGCAAAAGGTCGTGGAGGAACTTCGAGAAGCCGGCGAAGTAGATGATCAGCGCGATGATGACGTCCGCGATGTATTTGTTGAAGCCCGCCGAGGACAGGTTCCCGCCGCCGGCGTTCAGATACCGGATGAACAGCGAGACGAAGATGACCGCGATCGGATTGTTGCCCGCGAGCAGCGCCGCCGGAATGCCGTTGAAACCGTAGTCCGGCAGTTTCTGATAAACGCTGTCGAATTTGAATTCGATGCCCGGGTTCAGATAATACAACGCGCCGCCGATCGCCGCGAGTCCGCCCGCGATCGCCATCGACAGCACGATGTTCCGCTTTTCATTCATGCCGGCGTACTTCGCGCCGTCCCGGTTCGCGCCGCAGGCCCGGAGCTCGTAGCCGAACGTCGTCTTGCTCAGCATGATGAACATGGCGACAGCGATCAGCACCGCGACGAGGATGCCGGCATCGATGTAGGAGCCTTTGAACAGGCGCTCAAAGCCGAGCGTCGGCGTGCCGTTTCCGGTCGACAGCGTCGTGATGAGATAGCCGGATTTGCCGCTGCCGGTATTGATGAGGTGCGGCATCGTGGAGAACACCCAGCTCACGACGTTCGCCGCGATCCAGTTCGTCATGATGCAGACGATGACCTCGTTGACGTTGAAGAAAGCCTTGAACAGGCCCGGGATCGCGCCCCAGAGCATGCCGAACAGCATGCCGACGAGGATCGCGAGCACCCAGACGAGCGGGCCGAGCGCCGGATGACCGGTCGTGTCGATGTTCAGCGCGACGAGGAGCGACCCCATCGTGCCCATCAGGAACTGCCCCGCGGCGCCGATGTTGAACAGCCCGGTCTTGTAGGTGACCGCGACCGAAATACCGGTCATGATGAGCGGCGTCGCGTAAAAGATCATGTCGCCGAGGTTCGTGACGATGTAATTGCCGCTGCCCGAGGAGAACGGTCCGCCGAGGACGATCGCCAGTCCGTAGAATGCGTTCGCGACCGTCGTATTTTCATTGATGATCGACAGGATGATCATCACGACGAAGCCGACGAGAAGCCCTGCGATGATGCAGAGGATCGATGAGACTACGCTTGTGAAACCCGGCTTTTTCCGGAGACGCGTTAAGAAGTCTTTCATGCCTTGCCTCCTTCCGTGGTATCACGTTTCGCGCCGACCATGTAGAGGCCGAGCTCCTGGACCGTCGTCTTTTCGGGTTCGAACTCGCCGACGATCTCACCCTCGTACATCACTAAGATCCTGTCGGACAACGACATCACTTCCTCAAGTTCGAGGGAGATCAGCAGCACGGCCGCGCCGGCGTCCCGTTTTTTCACGATCTCGCTGTGAATGAATTCGATCGCGCCGACGTCGAGACCCCGCGTCGGCTGGATCGCGACGAGGACTTCATGCTTGTGATCGAGCTCCCGCGCGACGATGGCCTTCTGCTGGTTGCCGCCGGACATCGAGCGGGCCGTGGAACGGATCCCGTCCGCGCTCCGGACGTCGAATTCTTCGACAAGTTTGGTCGCGTAATCGTCCACCGCGCGGAACCGGATGAATCCGTGTTTTTCAAACTCCGGCTCGAGATAACGCCGGAGCACCATATTCTCTCCCAAGGTGAAATCGAGGATCAGGCCGTGTTTGTGCCGGTCTTCCGGAATGTGGCTCATGCCGGAATCCGCGCGCTTCCGCACCGATTCCTTCGTGATGTCCTTTCCCTTCATCAGGATCCGGCCGGATTCCGCTTTTTCAAGCCCCGTGACCGCGAGGCCGAGTTCCGACTGTCCGTTGCCGTCGATGCCCGCGATGCAGACGATCTCGCCGGAGCGGACCTCAAAAGATACGTTCTTGACCGCCAGTTTATGCGTGTGGGAAATGCTCTTGACCGAGAGATCTTCAAGCGTCAGGAGGGCTTCCTTCGGCTTTGCGGGGGCCTTGTCGACCTCGAGCTGCACCGGGCGGCCGACCATCATCTGCGACAGCTGCTCGTTCGTGACGTCCTTCACGTCGACGGTGCCGACGTATTTGCCTTTACGGAGTACGGAACAGCGGTCCGCGACCTCCATGATCTCATTGAGCTTATGGGTGATGAAGAGGATCGACTTGCCTTCCGCCGTCAGATTCTTCATGATGCGCATCAGCTCGTCGATCTCCTGCGGCGTGAGCACCGCGGTCGGTTCGTCCAGGATCAGCACTTCGTTGTCGCGGTACAGCATTTTGAGGATCTCCGTCCGCTGCTGCATGCCGACCGTGATGTCGCTGATCAATGCGTCCGGATCGACGTGCAGACCGTATTTCTCGGACAGTTCCTCTACCCTGGCCCGCGCGGTCTTCTTTTTCAGGAAACCGAACCGGGTGTCCTCCGCGCCGAGAATGATGTTCTCCAGCACCGTAAAACATTCGACCAGTTTGAAATGCTGATGCACCATGCCGATGCCGAGCGCGGTCGCGTCGTTCGGATCCTTGATCTTCACCGGCGCGCCGTCCTTCAGGATCTCGCCCTCGTCCGGGTCGTAGAGACCGAACAGGATGCTCATCAACGTGGACTTTCCGGCGCCGTTCTCTCCCAGAAGCGCATGGATCTCGCCCCGTTTTAACTGAAGCGTGATGTCGTCATTCGCCCGCAGGGTGCCGAAGTACTTTGAGATGTGCCGCATTTCGATCACATACGGTTGTTCACTCATAGACTACTCTCCCGTTTTCTTTGAAAATCCGTCTGCGGCCGCCGAAAAAACGGGCTTTCGGCAATTGCAGGCGCATTTTCGAATACAGCGTCCGATACGCTTTGAAAAAAGGGAAAGGACCGAAGTCCTTTCCCTCTTTCGGTTTCAGAGAACCTGATTACTGCTCATAGGTCACCGTGACATGGGAGCCCGCCGTGGCGTTCGCCCAGAAGTCAGCCGTATCGCAGCCGTCGACGTTCGCGTCCGGCGTGACCGCGCCGCTCTTGATCTTTGCGTAGATCGCGTCGTAGTCGGCCTGCGAGAACTTCGTGAAGCGGGACGTTGCCATCGGAAGGCCGGTGGCGTCATCCGACGCGCCGAGGTTCGAAGCCTGGCCTGCAAGCGCCGCATCCCATTTGCCGTCGTAATACTCGCCGAGGACCTTCTGGACCGAAGCGCTGAGACCCTTCATCGCGGAGGTGATCACGCGGTCGGACAGACCGGACTGGTCGGTATCGACGCCGATGATCTTGCCGTTCGCGGTTTCCTTCGCGGCAGCGATGACGCTGTTGACCATGGAGCCGCCGCAGGAGAAGATGACTTCCGTGCCGTCATTGTACCAGCTGCCCATCTGGGTCGCCAGCTCCGTGGAAGCGGAGAAGGTCGAGCCGTACATGAAGCTGATCTTGATCTGAACGTCCACGCCGAGTTCCGCAGCCGCGTCCTTCGCGCCCTGGACA
>JAGDBR010000127.1 GCA_017958935.1 Lachnospiraceae bacterium
TCTCGAGCAACCTTGAGCGGCTGCTGTACCTGTTGTCGGACGAGAATTCCGGGGAGGTCGCAGAGTACATGCACTCTCTGAACGAGACCGGCCGGTACCGGGTCTCCGGGCGGGTGCTGGAACGGCTGCAGGAGACCTTCGCCTGCGGTTTTGCGGACGATGACGAGACGAAGCGGGCGATCGGCAGCACCTGGAAGAAAGAACACTACCTGATGGATACGCACACGGGCGTCGCCTACGCGGTGGCTTCCCGCCACATGACGAAGGGCATCCCGATGGTCGTGCTGTCCACGGCGTCGCCCTATAAGTTCCCGCAGGCCGTGGCCGAGGCGCTCGGCATCGCCGGGGACGAGACCGACGAATTCCTGCTGATCGACAGGATCAGCGAAGAGACCGGCGTGCCGGTGCCCGGAAACCTTGCGGCGCTGAAGCAGAAGCCGGTGCGTTTCGACACGGTGATCCCGCGGGAGAAGATGCTGGATTACGTGCTGGGACTTGTCTGAAGCGGGTACGCAGAAAACGGATCACGGACCCGGCAGCAGGAGGCTGTGCGCCGGGATGGGAGAGAATGGATGAAGATCGTTTGCCTGGACATGGAAGGCGTGCTGACGCCGGAGATCTGGATCGCGTTCGCCGATGCGGCCGGCATACCGGAGCTGAGGCGCACGACGCGCGACGAGCCGGATTACGACCGGTTGATGCGCTACCGCCTTGCGATCCTGAAAGAGCACGGACTGGGACTGGAAGAGATCCGGGCCGTGATCGCGAAGATCCGGCCGCTGCCCGGCGCAAAGGCGTTCCTGGACGCCCTCCGGGAGAAAACGCAGGTGCTGATCCTGAGCGATACTTTCGAGGAATTCGCGGCGCCGCTGCTGAAGAAACTCGGCATGCCGACACTGTTCTGCAATTCCCTGGTCGTCGGAGAGGACGGAGAGATTCTGGACTATAAGATGCGTATCGCGGATTCGAAGCTGTCGACCGTGAAGGCGCTGCAGTCGATCGGGTTCGAAACGATCGCCGCCGGCGATTCCTTCAACGATCTGGCCATGATCCGGGCGTCGAAGAAGGGCTTCTTCTTCCGCGCGACCGACGTGCTGAAGGAGACGTATCCGGGGATCCCGGCCTTCGAGGATTATGACGCGTTCCTGGACGCGCTCCTGGATGCGCTGAAGGACGGCTGAAACGGTCCTCACCGCCTGTGCGGCAGACGCCCGCAGCAAAAATGTGAAACCTTCGTGAATTAGCACTCACTGCTTGACAGTGCTAACAATATTCGGTATAATACCTCCTGTAAAGAAGAAATTCGAAACAGGAGGTATTTTCATGAACATTCAGAAATTTACCCAGAAATCGATAGAAGCGACGCAGAAATGCGAGGGCATTGCCCGCGAGTACGGCAACCAGGAGATCGATCAGGAGCATCTTTTGTATGCGCTGCTGACGGTCGACGATTCCCTGCTCTCCAGGCTGATCGAGAAGATGGAGATCGACGCGGACGAATTCAGACGTTCGGTCGAGCGTGTCCTCGAGAAACAGGTCAAGGTGCAGGGTGGGAATCCATACGTCAGCGGGCCGCTGAACGACGTGCTGCTGGGCGCGGAGGACGAGGCGAAACGGATGGACGACGACTATGTGTCCGTCGAGCACCTGTTCCTCGCGATGCTCGCGAAGCCGAACAGAGACCTGAAAGAGCTGTTCCGGGAATACGGGATCACGCGGGAACGTTTCCTGCAGGCGCTTTCGACCGTCCGCGGGAACCAGCGCGTGACGACCGATTCGCCGGAGGCCACGTACGACGCGCTCGGCAAGTACGGCCGGGACCTCGTCGCGGTGGCGCGCGAGCAGAAGCTCGACCCGGTCATCGGGCGCGACGAAGAGATCCGTAACGTGATCCGCATCCTGTCGCGGAAGACGAAGAACAATCCGGTGCTGATCGGCGAGCCCGGCGTCGGCAAGACCGCGGTCGTCGAAGGACTGGCGCAGCGGATCGCCGAGGGGACGGTCCCGGAGACGCTTGCCGGGAAGACGCTGCTGACGCTGGATATCTCCGCCA
>JAGDBR010000128.1 GCA_017958935.1 Lachnospiraceae bacterium
CGGGAGAAGACCGGTCTGGTCATCGATCCGTGTTTCTCCGGCACGAAGATCCGCTGGATCCTTGAGAACGTCGAGGGCGCGTGGGAACGCGCCGAGCGCGGCGAGCTGTGCTTCGGCACGGTCGAGACCTGGCTGATCTGGAAGCTGTCCGGCGGCAGGGTCCACGTGACCGACTATTCGAACGCGTCCAGAACGATGCTGTTCAATATCAACACGCTGAACTGGGACGATGACATCCTGGAGAAGCTGAACATCCCGAAGGCCCTGCTTCCGGACGTGAAGCCGTCCTCGTACGTGTACGGCGAGACCGATCCGGTGCTGTTCGGCGGCCCGATCCCGATCGCCGGCGCGGGCGGCGACCAGCAGTGCGCGCTGTTCGGCCAGACCTGCTTCAGGAAGGGCGACGCGAAGAACACCTACGGCACCGGCTGCTTCCTGCTGATGAACACCGGCCATCATCCGGTCTTCTCGAAGAACGGCCTTGTCACGTCGATCGCCTGGGGCGTCGGCGGCGAGGTCAATTACGTCCTGGAGGGCTCCGTTTTCGTCGCGGGCTCGGCGATCCAGTGGCTCCGGGACGAATTGAAGGTCCTGGATTCGGCGGCCGATTCCGAATACTTCGCGAAGAAGGTCTCCGATACGAACGGCTGCTTCGTCGTGCCGGCCTTCACCGGCCTCGGGGCTCCGTACTGGGATCCGTACGCACGCGGCACGATCGTGGGCCTGACCCGCGGCGTGAACCGCTATCACCTGATCCGCGCGACCCTGGAGTCGCTGGCCTATCAGACCTACGACGTGCTCGCGGCCATGGAAGCCGACATCAACGAGCCTGTACGCGTCCTGAAGGTCGACGGCGGCGCCTCGGCGAACAACCTGCTGATGCAGTTCCAGGCCGACATCCTCGGCGCGCCGGTCTTCCGGCCGGACTGCGTCGAAACGACGGCGCTCGGCGCCGCGTACTTCGCGGGCCTGGCCGTCGGCTACTACAAGAGCGTGGAGGACATCGAGCGCAACTGGCGCCTCGACCGGACCTTCAAGCCGACGTTCAACCGGGACACCCGCGAGAAGCGGATCAGACAGTGGCACCGCGCCGTGGAATGCGCGAAGAACTGGGACATCGACGGCTGAACGGCCTGACACGGCATACGCGCCGCAGCCCGCAGCGGCCCTTTACCGCCCGGGCTGCGGCTTTTTCAACGAAAGGAGACATCATGAGCGAACGGAAGCATCTTTACGCGGCATCCGGCACGGGAACGGCCGGCATCTATCATTTTCTCTGCGACGGCGACGGCAACTGCGAACTGAAGGACTTTACGCCGGTCGGCGACGCGCGCGTCATGCAGATCCGCGACGGAAAGTTCTACGCGGTGCTGCGCGAGACGAGCAAGGAACAGGATTCGGAACTGGTGATCTACGCGCTGAACGAAGACGGCAGTCTGGGCGACTGCCTTGAGCGGTATGATACGCTCGGCCACCGCGCGAACTACCTGCTGATCGATGACGTGACGGGCTGCTGTTACGTGACCGATTTCGGCGACGGCAAGCTGTTCAGGACGCCGGACATCATCCAGCCGTTCCACGGAAGTTCCGTGCATCCGACGCGCCAGGCGGGCCCGCACACGCACTGCGTGATCCGGACCCCGGATCTGAAATATCTCGCGGTCGCGGACCTCGGAGCCGATGAGGTCTACCTCTGCGATTCCGACATGAACGTGCTGCAGACCGTCAAGGCTCCTGCGGGCTGCGGACCGCGCCAGCTCGTTTTCTCGGACGACGGCAAGGTGCTGTACTGCGTGACGGAAATCGGCTCGACGCTGCTGACCTTCAGTTATGAAGACGGAAAGCTTGCGTTCGAGGGAGAAGTGAGCATGCTCGAAGACGGGTACGAAGGGGAGCACGCGGCATGCGCTCTGAAAAAGGCCGGGAACTGCCTGTACACGACCGAGCGGCGCGCGAATTCGATCACGATTTTTAGGACGGACGGCCTATGCGTCGAGCGTGCGGCGATCGTGGATCCGATCGGCGTGAAGCCGGACGATCTGGCGTTCTGGGGCAGCCTCGTATGCTGCGCGAACGAGACCTCGGGCACCCTGAATTTCTTCCGCCTGGAAGCGGACGGCATGCTGTCGCCGCTGCCGGCGAGCGCGGAAGTCCCGGGCGTGCTCTGCATCCTGTTCGGCTGATCTGAAGGAAGGGACCGGGCGGTGCCGTCCGGTCCCTGTTCATGAAAAAGGCGGGAAAACGTCATGAAGGATCTTGACATCACATCCGCCGTCGCGGACGGCGGCGTATATCACGTGCAGCTGAACGAAGAGACCGGGACGCTGACGGAAAAGTCTTTCCGGCAGCTCGGGAACTGCCAGTACTGCATCCTGTCGGAAGGCAGGCTGTACGTCATCCGGCGTGCGGGAGAGGACGGGAACGGGTCGTTCCTGGACGTCCTGGACGTGCTGCCGGACGGGAGTCTGTCGGAGGTCCGGGAAGAGCTGGATACGCAGCTTGCGGGCGTCTGCCATCTCTGCCGGTATGAAGGGCACACATACCTTGCGCATTACCGCGCCGGCGCGCTGATGAAGGACACCGGAGAGGTCCTGCGCTTCACGGGTCACGGACCGAACAGGCTGCGGCAGGAGAAGCCGCACGACCATTTCGTCGCCGTTACGCCGGACGGGAAGTATCTCGTCACGACGGACCTCGGGACCGATACGGTCTACGTCGTCTCGCCGGATCTTGAGATCGTCTCTTCCGCGCGGACGCTGCGCGGGCACGGGCCGCGGCATCTCGTCTTCTCGGAGGACGGGCGCTTTGCGTACGTGCTCTGCGAGCTTTCGTCGACGGTCGACGTCTTTTCCTATGAAGATGGGCGGCTCTGCTTCCTGACGTCGTACGACGCGCTTCCCGCGGACTATGACGGGGAGAGCATCGCGGCGGCGATCCGCCTGTACGGCAGCCGGCTCTATACGACGAACCGCGGGCACCAGAGCATTGCCGTGTTCGATGCGGACGGGGCGCGCCTTCAGCGCACCGGCATCTATGACTGCGGCGGGGAGTGGCCGCGCGACATGAATATCGCGGACGGCTGCGTGATCGTCGCGAACGAAGAGGGGAATACCGTGGATCTTCTGAAAATCGGACCGGACGGAAGTCTGTCTCCGCTTCCCGGAAGGCTCCGGATCCCGGCGCCGATGTGCATCTGCATCGGAGAATAAGACATGAAAAAAGGCTTTCCATGGAAGCCGTTCCTGACAAGCGTGCTTGCGATCGCGCTGCCGGTCGCCCTGCAGAACCTGCTGACGAACACAGGCAGCATCGTCGATACGATGATGATCGCGGTCCTGGGCGAGCAGACCGTTGCGGCGGTCGGCCTGTGCCAGCAGTTCTCGATCCTCGTGTTCTGCTGCTACTGGGGCTTCGTCAGCGGCGGAATGATGTTCATATCGCAGTATTTCGGGGCGCACGACGAAGAAGGGCTCGAGCGGGCCTACGGCCTGATGGTGACGCTTTGCATGGCGGTCGCGCTGACGGCGTGCGCGCTGGCGGTGCTGTTCCCGGAAACGGTCATGGGCATCTACACGGACAAGGAAACGATCCGCGCGATCGGCGTCGACTACATTAGGATCGTGGGCTTCTCGTTCCCGTTCAACGCGCTTTCGGTGTGCACGGCCGCGCTGCTGCGCGCGACCGGCCGTCCGCGTTACCCGCTGTATTCCTCGATCCTGTCGGTCTTCGTGAACGTCGGACTGAACTGGGTGCTGATCGGCGGACATCTCGGCTTCCCGGCCCTCGGCGTCCGCGGCGCCGCGGTCGCGACGGTCGTGTCGACCGCCCTGAACTTCTTAAGCAACTGCGCTTTCGCGAAAGCGAACGGCGTGCGGTACATGTTCGCGTTCCGCGCGCATTTTTCCTGGACGAAGTCTTTTGTTTCCTATTTCTTTAAAAAGATCTTCCCGATCCTCTGCAACGAGGTGCTGATCGGGGTCTCAGGCTCGCTGATCAGCATCATTTTCGGCCGCCAGCCGGAGGAAGCGATCGCGGCCTTCGCGGTCATCTCGGTGCTGGAGGGGATCTATCTCGCGTTCTTCAGCGGCTACTCGAACGCGGCCGGCATCATGATCGGCAATGCGGTCGGCGCGGGGCGGCTGCAGGAAGCCTACGGATACGCGCCGCGCTTCGTCTTGCTGTGCGCTGCGATCATCACCGCGATCGACGTGCCGCTGCTGGTATTCTCGAGACCGCTGATGACGGCGCTCGGCCTGTCCGGCGAATCCCTGCGGATCGGCCTCGCCGTGATGAAGATCTTCGCCGTCGTGTTCATTATCCGCATGAACAACTGGCTGCTGAACGACATGTTCCGCGCGGGCGGCGATTCCGTCTTCGGTACGGTCTGCGAGCTGGTGTTCATGTACGTGCTCGTGCTGCCGCTGCTGTACGTGTCGGCGTTCTACTGGGCGCTCCCGTTCACGGCGCTCTTCGCCGTCCGTTACTGTGATGAATTCATCCGGATCTTCCTGATGCTCTTCAGGATGCGGAGCGGGAAGTGGATGAAGCCGGTCACGCCGGAGGGGCAGCGGGCCCTGCCGGCATTCATGGAGACGCTTGCCGCAAAGCACGGGAAAACGGCTTGAAAACAAGGGTTTCCGGGCCTCTGAAAGGGACCGCCGGCGGCCTTGAAAAACACTGAAAAAAGTGCTTGCTTTTTCCGGATGGCTGTGTTAATATATTCCCTTGTCAGGACTTTATGGGTGGATTCCCGAGTGGCCAAAGGGGACAGACTGTAAATCTGCTGCGGAATGCTTCGGTGGTTCGAATCCACCTCCACCCATTCCTTCCTGAACTGCCGGCGTGGCGGAACTGGCAGACGCCCGGGACTTAAAATCCCGTGGGTAGTGATACCCGTATCGGTTCGATCCCGATCGCCGGCACTGTGTATCGCATTTAAGCCCAGGTACTTCAGTTGGTAGAAGGGTGGACTGAAAATCCATATGTCGCTGGTTCGATTCCGGCCCTGGGCACTCGGAAATGCTGAGAAGTTCTCCGGCATGACCGAATGAAAATTGAAGAGTTTTACTGTGCGCGAGTGGTAGAGTGGTACTATGTCTCCTTGCCAAGGAGAAGGTCGCGGGTTCGATTCCCGTCTCGCGCTCTTTTATTTTGTCCCGGGCAGACTCGGGTACAGGGATATTGAGTGTGCATCAGAAAAGGGCTGCTCCCAGCAGCTGATCCGTCAGGATCGACAGCGGGGAGCAGCCCTTTTTTCTTTTCGCCCTGAGGTCATTTTACATATGCGACAGTCTTCCCGTAATAATCGGAGACAGCCGTGTCCGACGGCGCACACTGAAAGACCTGGCAGTAATCCCGGTAGAAGGAAGAATAATGACTGAATCCGAGCTGCTCGGAGACTTCGGTCGCGCTGTAGCCTTCCGAAAGAAGGCTACGTGCGAACATGCATTTCTGTGTCCGGACATAAGACATGACAGGTGTGTCAAAACCCTTGGAAAAGACCTTGTAGATCGCAGATCTCGACATATGGACTGCTTTGGCGATGTCATCCACGGAATGGATCGACGGAAGATGCCGGTCAATGTATTTAACGATGGTCCGAAGATCCGAGTCTACGTAGTCCGCTTCCTGGATCAGCGCCTGGGCGCTTAAGAGGTGCGCAATGATGATGTTCATCGAGCCGATGCAGAGCGAGAGCTGGACGTCCTCATGGACTTCTTTCAGATGCGCGTCCATGCGCAGGAATTCATCCGCGATGGCCGACCGGTCGATGTAATAGACGGATTTTGTTTTTTCAAGCTGGCTGCGGATATAAGGATAGATCGAAAGCGGAGAAAAACGGAACACATAGCGGTCGTAAGGCTGTTCCGAATGGAAGACGATATTGTGGTATTCTCCGGGCTTGGCGATCAGAAGGGATCCCGGGCGCAGCCTGTACTGCTTGTGCTGCAGCATGAAATCCGCATCCCCCTGCACGAAATAGAGGATCTCATAGGTCGTATGGTAGTGCTCCCTGAAGCGTGCCTCGGAGAGATCCGGCTTGGGGGAAAAAGTGTGTTTGAATGTAAAATCACGGTAACGGATGTCAAAAGCCATACAGGATACCTCGCCCTCATCCGGCAGAAGCAATGACTGCCGGAAATCATATATTCAGTATAACCGAAAGCAAAACGTACTGCAATCTGTTTTCGGAATAATATCATTTCGTACCCGGGTTTCGGCCGCGCCTCAGCTGTTCTGTGGACGATATGCAATCCATATGCCGACAGTATGCAATTCACAAAGAGATATGCCTCAAGTATGATGATTCCGGCCGTCTGCTCCGTATGCAGAACGGACGGATCTTTTTTATTGGTGAGGTGTTTTTATGGAACCCGAAAAAAAGTACGGTTTTCACCCTCCGGTCCTGCGGCTGGATGTCCATTGCCATCTCGGTAAGCACGGCGCGGGCATTCCGGTCAAAGAACGGATGGAACTGGACCGCCTTCTGGGGATCGATCACTGCGTGATCCTGCCGTCGCCCGTTCAGGACGGAACGAACATACTTCACGGATGCATGGGTTCGGAGGAAGCAAGAAAGACCGCAGAAAAGTATCCGGAGCATTTTTCGTGGTTCGTCAATGCAGAGCCGGACGGCACCGATGCGGTACGAAAGAAGCTGACAAGCGCGAAGGAGGCCGGCGCAAAGGGCGTCGGTGAATTCGGAACGAAGCTGCGATTCGACGATGCCTGGGTCGACGAGCTTCTGGAGATCTGCGGGGAACTCGGCCTGCCGTTCCTGTTCCATATCAGCCCGTACGGGACCGGCCCTTACGGTGTGATCGACGAGAAAGGGCTTCCGGGACTTGAAAGCGCGCTGAAGAAGCACCCCGGGACCGTCTTCATCGGTCATTCCCAGCCTTTTTGGTACGAACTCGGCCGATATGATCCCGATCTGCCGGAGCCTGCGCTGAACGGCTTTCCGTTCTGCAAGGTCGGGCAGGAAGGAAGGGCGGTCGAACTGCTCAGGACTTATGACAATCTGTATGCTGATCTGTCCGCGGTATCCGGCCTGAATGCGATCCTCAGGGACCAGGACTACGGCGTCCGTTTTCTGACCGAATTCAGCAGCAGGCTTCTTTACGGCACGGATCTGACCGGGACCGATTTCATTTTCCCGCTCGGACAGGTACTGGATTACTATCTGCTGAGCGGCCGGATCAGTGAAGCGGTCTACCGGAAGATCTGCAGAGAGAATGCGGCGTCTCTTCTGGGGATTCCGCTGTGAAGAAACGGAGCAAGCCGTTCTTGTGTGGACGATTTGCAATGTGTCAAAAAAAGTAATGCAATTCCATTTGAATCACTTATAGGATAAATTGTTGTTATCAGACCTGACAGCGTCAGGAAACAACAGGAAGGAGCTCATAATGGAGGATCAGAAAACCATTCTGGAAGTCATCCATATGGACAAAAACTTCGGCGTGACCGTCGCGCTGAATGATGTTTCGTTCTCTCTCGAGCGCGGCTATGTCTACGGACTCATCGGAGAGAACGGCAGCGGGAAATCGACGGTGTCTTCCATCATTGCCGGCATGCAGCCTGCCACGAAAGGCGAGATGACCTATAAAGGCAGCCCCTGGAAGCCGTCGTCCATGCTGGAAGCCCAGGAACACGGGATCGGCATGATCGTTCAGGAAGCGGGCACCATTCCGAACATTACCGTTGCGGAAAACATCTTCCTCGGTCACGAGAAGATGTTCAAGAAAGGCCCGATCATCAACCGTGCGAAACTGACGCAGAAGGCGCAGGAACTCCTGGACGAGCTGGGGATCAAAGAATTCAGAGCCTCGGACCGTACCGGGCGGCTGGACATGCAGATGCGCAAGATCATCGAGATCGCGAAATGCATGTACTGGAAGCCGGAGATCCTGATCGTCGACGAAACGTCGACCGCTCTTTCCCTCGAAGGACGTGAATTCCTGTACAAGGTCATGGACAGACAGCGGAAAGAAAACAAGACCGTCATGTTCATTTCCCACGACTTGGATGAAATGATGGAGCACTGCGACAAACTCACGGTCCTCCGCGACGGCGTAATCATCGGGACGCTGGACAAGAGCGAGTATGAGCCCAACCGCATCCGGCAGATGATGGTCGGCCGCGAACTGAAGGGCGATTACTACCGCTCCGATTATGAAGGTTATTCCGACGAGGTCGTTCTCAAAGCGACCGACGTCACGACGCTTCAGGACCTGCTCTGCCTGAACCTGGAGCTTCACAAGGGCGAGATCCTGGGCATCGGCGGTCTGTCCGAATGCGGCATGCACACGGTCGGCAAAGCGCTCTTCGGCATCGAGAAGGTGCTGGACGGAGACGTCAAGGTCGCGGACGGGACGGTCATCAAATCCCCGCGCGTCGCGATCGACCACAAGATGGCATACGTTTCCAAGAACCGCGATACCGAATCCCTCGGTCTTTCCGGACCGATCGCTGAAAACATTGCTTCCACCGGATACAGGATCAACGCTTTCTTCGCAAACCTGATCTCTTTCCGGAAAGAGAAGAAGTACGTTGATCGGCAGATCCGGGATCTTCAGATCAAATGCGCCGGCAAGAACTACATGGTCAACACCCTTTCGGGCGGCAACAAACAGAAGGTCGTTTTCGGCAAATGGGTCGCTTCCGACGCCGAGATTCTCGTTCTTGACTGTCCGACCCGCGGTATCGACGTCGGTGTAAAGGCTTCCATGTATAAGCTTTTCACCGAGATGAAGAAAGCCGGCAAGGCGATCCTGCTGATTTCCGAAGAATTGCAGGAACTGATCGGTATGTGCGACCGTATCCTGATCATGAAGGACGGCCGTGTGACCCGCGAAGTCATGCGCCGGGAGAACCCGACCGAAAGCTCCCTCATCGATTACATGATTTAAGGAGGCTGAGAACAATGACCAAGAAAAAAGCCAATCCTGTCAAGAGGATCCTTGAAAGCCGTCTGTTCAGCCAGCTGATGCCTGTCGGGCTCCTGCTCTTTCTGATCCTGGTATTCGCCGTATTGACGCAGGGACGTCTTCTGAAGCCTGCAAGCCTGAAGATCATCATCGAGGCAGCGCTCATCGTTGCGACAGTCTCCACCGGCGGCGCGTTCATTTTCGCTTCCGGCAACGTCAGCCTGTCTCTGGGCGCGACGACGGTCCTGACCGCCACGCTGGCCGTCATGATCTTCAATGCGACCGGCTCCGTCGCGCTGATGATGATCTCGGCGGTCGTGATCGGCGTGATCCTCATGACCGTTTCCGCGCTGCTCAGTACGGCGCTCGGTGTCCGCGTCATGTACGTCACGATCGTCATGATGACGATGCTTTCAGCCCTCCAGCAGGCCATTCTCGGCGGCTCGACCGTGGCGATCCCGCACGAGCTGGTCGTGAGCCTGACGAAAGGCGGGTTCATGTACATCGCTTTCGGCCTGTTGTTCGCTGTCTGCGTTGTTCTTTTCCACTTTACCGACATCGGACGTTCGCTCCGCTTCATCGGCACTAACAATATCTGTGCGGAACAGACCGGTATCTCCAAGGCGAAATACCTTCTGATCGCTTTCATGATCGCAGGTGTGGGATGCGGGATCGGCGCGCTGATCGCCGTCGTGCGCGCCGGCTCTGTCGGAACGAGTACGCTGCCCAGCCTGAACATGGACTGCATGCTCGCACTGGTCCTCGGAGGCATGTCGATCTTCGGCGGATCAAAGAGTTATGTCTACTCCGGCGTGGTAGGTGCGATCACCGTCGTTGTCCTGAATCAGGGACTTGTGATGCTGGGGGTGGATTCCACCATCATCCAGGCGATCCGCGGCATTGCGTTCCTTGCGCTTGTCACGATCTCGCAGGTCCGCCCGAAGGGCCTTCCGGCACCTGAAGGCTGACAAAGGTTCCATGCGGAGTCTTTCCGCAGAAACATAAATACCCTGCAAAGCAGGGAAAAGGAGAGAGTATGAAGAAAATCATCGCTTTGTTACTGGCGGTTGTCATGGTATTCAGCATGGCGGCCTGCAACAACTCCAATGGAGGAGAAAACAAGAAGCACAAGATCGGTGTTGCGAACGTTCACAGCGGCGAGAGCTGGGAGATCGCGAAGACCTATCTGGAAAAAGTCGTTGCGCCTGCTTACAACTTCGAGTTCATTTTTTCTGAAGTTCTGTCGGACGCCAACGGCCTGATCGCCTTCATGGAGCAGTGCTATGCTGCAGGCTGTGACGGCATCATCAACCTGGTCACTTCCAACGATGCCATTGCCCAGGGCGCCCGCAAGGCGGAAGAGTGGGGCATGTGGTTCGCTATCGAGAACTCCGCATACGTTGAAGAAGTCAGCACGCTGTCTCATAACCTCGGCCATGTCGGCGCCGGTCCGGAAGCCGTCGGCGAAGCTTACAAGAAAGCGTTTGCAAACTATCTGTCTGACGGAAAGCCGCACTCCGTCATCCTGTTCGAAGGCGCTGCAGTCGGCGGTGACAAGGGACAGGGCGCTGCTTCCCATTTCTATTCCGCAGTCGGTGTCCTGGAAGCGTTCCAGGAAGCGTATAACCTCACGTACGACGCTCCGATCGCGGATCTTGTCAACAACCAGAACCCCGGTGAAGTCAACACCGGCAACCCGGATGTCCACATCTACCTGTATCCGGGCCGCAATCCGGCCGACGCTGTCACCGCGCTGAGCCCGGTCCTTCAGTCCGGCACCTACGACATCTTTGCGGCGGTCTTCTCGTTCGCGGCGTTCACGAATGCCATTGACGAAGTGGAGAAGGCACTGGGCAAGGATATCAAGATCATCGGCACCGCACAGATCGAAGCACAGACCAAGACCGGTTTCACCACCACGGATTCCACCGGCGACTCCGTTCTGAACTCTGCCATCCTGAATGACCTTCCGATCGCGCTCGGAACCAAGTGCATCATGCTGAAGCATGCCTTTGAAGGCCGTGCCGACGCGATGAAGGATAACGGCAAGACCGTGTTCATGGGTGTCCGTTCCTGGGCCGTCAACGGCGCAGACGTCTATTCCAAGATGGAGAAGCTGAACACGACGCCTGAGCTCTATGTCCTGAGCAAAGACAAGCTGGAAGAGTTTGGAAAGGCAGGCGTCACCTGGAAAGATCTCGACAAGTTCCTCGAGCAGATCGCAGACGTTGATTATGTTCTCGGGCTGAAGGGTCTGAAATAACCGTCAGAACACACCGACCTGTTCCCCGGAAGCTACGGCTTCCGGGGGAGAAGAAGACAAGAGGTGAACTTATGAAAAAGCGCAGCAAAATCAAGGATATCCTGTTCACACTGGCGTTCCCGGTCATTACCTGGGCCGTCATGGAGCTCATCTGCTGGATCTTCAAAGGCCAGCATGTGATCTCCAGCCCGCTGGATGTGAAGACCCTCATCAGAAACGCCGGCATCGCGGCGGTGACCGCTTTCGCGCTGTCCTTTAACCTGAAGGAAGGCCGTTTCGACCTTTCCCTCGGTGCACAGCGTCTGGCCGGGACCATCATCGGCGGCATGGTCGCCATCGCTCTCGGTCTGTCCGGACTCTGGGTCCTGGTATTCGCCGTTCTCTTCGGATTCGTTTTCGGATTCCTGACGGGCATGGCATTCATCGGACTCCGCGTTCCGCCCATGGTCCTCGGCGTCGGCATGGCGCTGATCTGGGAAGTCATTCCCTACGTGATATCCGGCGGCAAAGGCCTGAACCTTTTCGGCGTGGAAGGTATGACCATCCTGACCGAAAGCTGGTTCCAGATCCTGGTCGTCGTCCTGATGGCTGTGCTGGTATTCGTTCTGATGAACTACACGCGGCTCGGCTATGAGACCAAGGCCGTGCAGGGGTCCCAGCTGATCGCGAGGAACAGCGGCATCAACATTTTCCGCCATGCGGTGGAATGCTATGTCCTGGCCGGCGGTCTGGTCTGCATCGCGGGTGTTCTGGATGTGTCCTATACCACCCAGATGGGCGCGAACCTCGGCAACATCTCCAACGGCGTCGTCACTGCGAATATGTTCGCCATGATCCTCGGCAGCTACATCGGCGAACGTTCCGACTCTTCCGTCGGGATCATCACTGCCGCGTTCACGCTGCAGATCTTCAAGTACGGGCTGTCGATCCTGGAGTTCTCGGATCCGCTGAACTCCGTCATCAACATGCTGATCTTCATCGGTTTCCTGGTCTTCCAGGCGAACCGGCACAAGCTCTCTCTGGCGAAGGCCAGAAAGGCACGTATCGCGCTTGCTCAGAAGTTCAAGGCTGACAGGGCTGCCGCATAATCGTTAACAGACGGGCCGCCCGATCCGATCGATCTGATCGGTCCGGCGGCCCTTATCGTAATGAAACAAGGAGAATTCCATGGTCGATCTTACAAAGAAACCATTTGACTTAAATGAGGAACAGATCAGCTGGGTCGAAGAGACCTTCGCTTCCATGACACTGGAAGAGAAGATCGGACAGCTGTTCATCTGCATGAACTGGGACCACCGGGAAGAGCAGTATCGGAAGATGGTCGAGCGCTTCCATGTGGGCGGAATCCGCTGGCAGGGCGGCTCGCTGAAGGAACAGTATGACCAGAACAAGTATTACATGGAGCATTCGAAGATCCCGGTGCTGATTGCGGCCAATCTGGAAGCGGGCGCCGAGAAGTCCATCAACGGCGGAACGCTCCTGGCGCCCGGGCCTGCCATGGGTGCCGGCGGTCCGGAAGTCGCCCGTCTCATGGCGGACAAAGCGGCGGAGGAAGCCAAAGCGGTCGGCGTGAACTGGACCTTTGCGCCGATTACCGACGTGGTCTACAACTGGCGCAATACCATCGTCAACAACCGCGCTTTCGGCAATGACCCGGACGGGATCATCGCTGATTCGCTTGCATACATGGAAGGTGCCCATAAGCACGGGATCGCCTGCTGCTGCAAGCATTTTCCGGGTGACGGCGTCGAAGAGCGCGACCATCATCTTGTCATGGGCTGCAACGACCTTTCCGTCGAAGAGTGGGAAGAATCGTTCGGCAAGGTCTACCGGGCCGTGTTCGAAGCAGGCGTGGAAAGCGTCATGGTCGGCCATATCTGCATGCCGGCGTGGCAGAAAAAACTGAATCCCGCGCTCACAGACGAGGATATCATGCCGGCGACGCTTTCGCCGGAACTCGTGACCGGCGTGCTCCGCGGCCATCTCGGCTTCAACGGACTGATCACCACCGACGCCTCTCACATGGCCGGCCTTTCCACCGCGGCGCCGCGTTCCGTGCAGGTGCCCGGGACCATCGCCGCCGGCTGCGACATGTTCCTGTTCTTCAATGATCCGGAAGAAGACTACGGATACATGATGGACGGCTATAGGAAAGGCATCATTACCGAAGAACGCCTTTCGGACGCGGTACACCGTATCCTGGGCCTGAAGGCGAAACTGAACCTTCATCATTATGTGTTCCCGTCCGAAGAAGGCCTGAAAGCCGTTGGATGTGAAGAGCACCATGAAGCCGCCGCCGTCTGCGCGGATAAGGCCGTGACCCTCGTGAAAGATACGCAGCACATCCTGCCCATCGATCCTGCGAAGCGCCCACGCGCCGCCCTGTACTATGTGGAGAGCGCGCCGGTCAGCCTGCTGAACGGTCCGGACAAGTCGAAGCAGATCGTTATCGAAGAACTCGAGCGCGCCGGATTCACCGTAGATGCCCATGAAGACTATTACGAGATGGAATGCCGGCAGATGTCGCCTGCAAATGCGTTCCGGATCATGGACACGCCTCCGGTCGAGGAATTCAAGAAGAAATACGACGTGGTCTTCATGTTCGTCCATATGAAGGGTTATGCGCAGGAGAACAACGTGCGGCTCAAATGGTCCGCCGCTCATTCCTCCGAGCTTCCGTGGTTCGTCCATGAAGTGCCGACCGTCGGTGTTTCGCTGAATTATACCAATCATCTTTACGATCTTCCGATGCTCAAGACGTTCGTCAACGCTTATGCGCCGACCCGGGAGTACATCCGCGCGGCCGTTGAGAAGATCACCGGAAAGAGCGCGTTCAACGGCAAGGCCAATGACCTTGTCTGGTGCGGCCGCTGGGATACCAGAAGATGATCCTGAAAGAGCGTCTGCCGCTGATGCTGACATGCCGTCAACGGCAGGCGTTTCCATAAAACTGTGAACGGAGCGGAGAAGAAGTGAACTGTCTGAAGATCCATCTTGAACCGAACGGGGCCCTGCTGACCGGATTTCTTTATGATCCGAGCGTGACGCTTCCGGAATCTTTCTCAAAGCCGGCGGTCCTCGTTTTTCCGGGCGGTGCCTATCGCCACTGTGTGGACAAGGAAGCCGACCCTGTTGCCATGGCTTATGCTGCAAAGGGGTTCAATGCCTTCGTGCTCCGCTATTCCGTGACAGGGAACGACACACCCGGCTGTCCTGTGAAAACGGAAGCGGAAGTTTTTGACTGCGCGCTCGAGGACGCGAAGAGCGCCATGCGCTATCTCAGGGAACACGCCAGGACGCTCCATATCGATCCGGAGCGCATCGCGACCGTCGGCTTCTCGGCAGGGGCGAACCTGAGCGCTTCGCTGAACATCAGGACAGAAGAGAAGGCTTCCGCCATGATCCTGGGGTACGGCGCATTTGGGGAAGACCGGAACATCGGGAACGTGAAGACGCTTCCGCTTCTGGAACACGTGGATCGGGACACTCCGCCCGCATTCCTGTTCGCGACGCAGCCCGACTCGATCGTGGCCGTTTCAAACACACTGCAGATGGCTTCGGCGCTCAATGAAGCCGGCGTTCCCATGGAAAGCCACGTCTTCGTGACCGGCGACCACGGCCTTGCGCTTGCGAACCGAACGACCGGAGACGAGAATCCGGACGTTGAAAAATGGCTGGACATGAGCGTAGCGTTTCTCCGGCACATATGGTCCGGGAAGAAGCTCCTCTGGGGCAGCCTTCAGGACAAACATCCGGGCCTCGACACACGCTGCGACATCCTTTCCGCGAATCCCCGCGCACGGAAGATCATCGCGAAGTATTTCCCCGATAAAACGGAGATGCTGACCGCGAATCCTTTTTTCAGCTATATCAGTTTCCGCCGCTTCGCATTTCTTCTGGGACTGGACGAGGAAAACGTGAAGAACGTGGAGAAAGAACTCAACGCATTGGACTGAGACCATGAGACGTATCATCGATCTGAATCGGAACTGGGCCTTCCGGCTGGATGCGGAGATCCCCGCGGTTTTTCCCGAAGACTGGGAGTCCGTGGACCTTCCGCACACCTGGAATGCACTGGACGGCCAGGACGGCGGAAACGATTACCGCAGGACCAGGGGCGTTTACGCCAGGCGCCTTCCGCTGAAGCCTTTTGACGGCTGCAAGGTCTTTCTGGAGATCAACGGCTGCAACTCCTCCTGTGAGGTATGGCTGGACGGAAAGCCAGCGGCAAGGCATGACGGCGGTTATTCGACCTTTCGCTGTGCGCTTCCGGTCGTCTCCGGCGAGGAGCTGCTCACTGTCGTGGCGGACAACCGTCCGAACGAACGCGTCTATCCTCAGCAGGCGGATTTTACGTTCTACGGCGGACTCTACCGCTCGGTCCGCCTGATCCTTCTTGCGGACGACCATTTCGAACTCGTCAGGGACGGTACGCCGGGCATTATTGTCAGGACGGAGCAGTCGGGGGCGGATTATAAGGTCAGAGTCGAAACGGAAGAGACCGGCGGGAGGAGCGTGCTTTTCACCGTCAACGGGGAAAAGCAGCTGGTGCCTGTCGAAAACGGCAGAAGCGAGGCCGAATTCCTCATCCGCGACGCAAGACTTTGGGACGGCCTCAACGATCCCTTCCTTTACGAAGCCTCCGCCAACCTGCTCGATGAGAACGGGAACGAAGCGGATCAGGTCCGGACGGCCTTCGGCTGCAGGACCGTCGCGATCGATCCCGTGAAGGGCTTTCTTTTGAACGGAAGACCCTATCCGCTGCGCGGAGCGAGCCGTCATCAGGACCGGAAAGGGATCGGCAATGCCCTGACGAATGCAGAGCACGAAGAAGACATGGCGATCATCCGCGAGATGGGTGCCAATTCCGTCCGTCTGGCCCATTATCAGCATGACCGTTATTTCTATGACCTGTGCGACCGGTACGGCATCGTCGTCTGGGCCGAGATCCCGTATATTTCCGCGCACATGCCCGGCGGCAGAGAGAATACCTTCTCCCAGATGCGGGAACTCATCACCCAGTGCGGGAACCATCCCTCGATCGCAGTCTGGGGTCTGAGCAACGAGATCACGATGGCAGGCATCACGGAGGATCTCAGGGACAATCATGCCGAACTGAACCGGCTGGCAAAGGAGATGGATCCTTCGCGTCCGACCGTCATGGCGGATGTATTCATGCTGGATATCCATGACCCGATCCTGCGCATTCCGGACGCGCAGGCATATAACCTGTATTTCGGCTGGTATATGGGAACACTTGAAGACAATGAGCGTTTCTTCGACGTCTTCCATGAGACCAATCCGGACATCCCGATCGGATTTTCCGAATACGGATGCGACGCCAATCCGGCGTATCATTCCTCCGATCCGAAGCGCGGAGACTACAGCGAAGAATACCAGCTGGCCTATCATGAGCATATACTGAAGATCGTAGAAGAACGCCCATGGCTCTGGTGTGCCTACATTTGGAACATGTTCGTCTTTGCAGCCGACCAGCGCGACGAGGGCGGAACGAAAGGCCTCAACATGAAAGGCATCGTGAGTTTCGACCGGAAGGTCCGGAACGACGCCTATTATCTCTATAAGGCGCATTGGTCCGAGGAACCTTTCGTCCATCTGAACGGAAGGCGCTATGTGAATCGTGCGGAAGACGTTACGCAGATCTCGGTGTTTTCCAACCAGGAGACGGTGGCACTTTATGTGGACGGCATTCTCGCGGGAGAACAGAACGGCGGGAAAAAGTTCGTTTTTAACGTTCCGATCTCCGGAACGCACCGGATCGAAGCCGTTTCCGGCGAATTCCGCGACGAGATCACGGTCCGGCGGACGGATACGCCCGACGAGTCTTACGTCAATAAGAGCACGGGCATCCTCAACTGGTTCGACGCAAGCGGCCTCAAAAGCGACTGCTTTTCGCTGAAGGACCGCGTCTGTGACATGATGGCGAATGCGGATGCAGCAGCGGTCGTCATCAACTGTGTGAACCGGCCCGGAAAGGATGAGAGCGATTTCATCAGGGAGCTGCGCGCCGACCCGGAGAAACTGAAGACGCTGGAACTGACCATGGAAGAAGTGCTGGACCGGGCGAGCACGTTTATCTCGGCAAACATCAAACGCCACGTGAACGCCGCCTTTCAGCAGGTCCCGAAGGACACTGAGAAGAAGGACCGACCGGAAAGAAAACCGGATATCAAATGACTGGAGGTAACGAATGAAGGACATTTTAATCGACATGGACCGCAAACATGATTTTCTGATCTGCGTGGACTCGGACGGATGCGTGTTCGACAACATGGAACTGAAGCACAAGGAGTGTTTCTGCCCGGCGACGGTGAACCGCTGGAATCTGCAGAGTGTTTCCCGCTATGCCCGGGAAGCAGCCGAATTCGTCAATCTCTATTCCACGACGCGCGGCGCCAACCGTTTCCCGGCGCTCATCCGTACCTTGGAACTTCTGGGCGAGCGCCCCGAGGCCAAGGCGCGCGGCTACAAGTGCCCGGATCTTACGCCGCTCAAGGAGTGGGCCGCAACGACGAAAAACCTGAGCGTCGTCGGCCTTGAGGAATATATGAAGGGGCTGAAGGATCCCGATCCCGTTATGCTGCAGACCATCGCATGGTCCCGCGAAGTGGACGAGAACATTGCCCGCATCGTCCGCGGCGTGACGCCGTTCCCTGGCGTACGCGAAGCCTTCGGACGTTTCATGGAATTCGCCGATATCGTCATCGTTTCCGCGACGCCTCACGAAGCCATCGTCCGCGAATGGGGCGAGCATGGTCTTTTGAAGTATCTTACGGAAGTCGCCGGCCAGGAACTCGGCACCAAGGCAGAGTGTATCCGTAAAGCCAATTCGGGCCACTACGCCCCCGATCACGTCCTCATGATCGGCGACGCGCTCGGCGACTATGCCGCCGCGAAGGAAAACGGTGTCCTGTATTATCCGATCATCCCAGGGGCGGAGGTCGACAGCTGGAGGAAAGCGAAAGAAACGATCGCGGACCGTTTCTTCGAAGGCACCTACGCCGGAAAACCAATGGAAGAGGAACTGGAAGCCTTTAACAGGGTCCTTCTGAAAGAGCCTGTATGGCGCGTGAAATGACCAAAAGGCTTTCCACGGGTCCTTCGGATGATATGCGGTCAGCAAAGCGTATTCATCCGTCGGTCGGGCGGAACGGAGATCTGGACGGGATCCCCGTTCCGCCCGGCTTCTTGAAATCATCTTGAAACCTCTTGACAAACCCGGTTGAAAGCCTTATATTATGTTTACTGTGCGCGAGTGGTAGAGTGGTACTATGTCTCCTTGCCAAGGAGAAGGTCGCGGGTTCGATTCCCGTCTCGCGCTCTTTTATTTTGCTCCGGAAAGACTTCCGGAGTTTTTTTGTTTTTTTCTTCATTTCACAATGTTTTTTTGTTCAGCGCATTGACGAATACTTGTTCATCCTATATAATTATCAAGTACCAAAATGCGTGTTTTTTGTGAATTATTTCACAATACAAAGCAAAAAAAGGAGAACAAGTATGAAGAAAGTATTTGCACTGATCCTGGCTGCACTGATGGTGCTGTCGCTGGCGGCCTGCAAAAAGCCGACCCCGACGCCGGCTCCGCAGTCCTCTCAGGCGCCTCAGACGCAGCCCGGCGGAGAGACCGATCCGGCGAAGCCGTCTGAGGATCCGACCCCGGCGATCGAGAAGCCGACCGAGATCTCTGTCATCGTCAACGGCACCTGGCCGGATGCGGCCACCGGCGCGCTGGACGCTTTCGTCAAGAAGCAGGAAGAACTGACCGGCATCAAGATCAAACTCACGAAGCCGGACCACAGCTCCTATGACGACGTCCTCGGACAGGTCATCGCTTCGGGCGAGTGGCCGGATGTCATCTACACCTGCGAGCCGTACTACTCGAGCTGGGCACAGCAGGGCGTGTTCTGGGATATGACGGAAGCGTTCGAAGCCTCCGATCTTTACCAGAGAGCAGTTGAAGCGGGCTCCATCTCTTCCTTCAAGTCCGAGTACCTGAACGGCCATATGTACGGCCTTCCGGTCAAGCGCGGCAACGGCGCAGTCACCTACATCAAGAAGGCATGGCTTGACGCTGTCGGCCTCGACGCTCCGACGAACTGGGAAGAGTACCTGGCAGTTCTGGAAGCCTTCTCCACGAAGGATCCGGACGGCAACGGCATCGACGGCGACACCTACGGTGTCTCTGCTTCGAAGTTCATCCAGACCGAGCCGCCTTACATCATGTATCTGCCGGAAGTCTGGCAGGATGCGTATCCGTACTTCGTCCAGAAGGAAGACGGCACCTGGGTCGACGGTTTCCTGGAGGACAACTGCAAGGAAGCTCTCGAGCGCATGAATTACATCTATGAAAAGGGTTATCTGGATCCCGATACCCTGAACAACGCGACGCAAAACTGCCGCGACAAGTTCTATGACAACGGCCCCGGCTCCTTCGGTGTCTTCACCTACTGGGCATGCAACTGGGCTTACAAGCTGAAACTCGGCCTGGAAGAGAAGGGCGTTGATTCCGAACTGATCGCGTGCGAGCCGATCAAGGAAGTCAAGGATGCGGGCGGCTACATCGACCGTGTCTCCTATGTATGGTGCATCTCCTCCAAGGCGAAGAATCCGGAAGGTATCTGGGAGTACTATGTCTCCAAGATCCTGGACGGCGGCGAGATGCAGTTCCTGTGGACCTGGGGACCGGAAGAGTCCTACTGGTCGACGAAGGCCGAGACCGTGCAGGGCGTCGAGTATAAGGAAGGCGAATTCCACATGCTCGAGAACCCGGATAACAATACGCTGTACGTCAATGCGCACATCGATCCGACCGGCCAGCTGGTCCCGATCACGAATTCGATCATCCCGGATCCGTCCGCGACCGTCATCAGCAAGGAAGCGTATGACTGCATGCTGATGTTCAACGAGAACTCCAGAGGCGCGTCCATCACGCCTCCGACTGACGCCGGCGCAGAGTATAACGGCGAGATCGTCTCGAAGAAGAACGAGCTCATCGCCAAGATCGCCATGGGCGAGTATACGCTGGAAGAAGCTTACGCAGAGTATAAGAACGGCGGTTACGAAGATCACGCTGCTGAGATCGTGGAACAGCTGAACGCGCTCGGCAAATAAACCTTTCAGTCATGAAAAGAGGGGCAGGACGGCTTGCCGTCCCGCCCTTTCTTTTCAAAAAACGAATCTGACTTTTACGGAGGTTCATTCGTGCGTAAATCCAAGACTC
Organism: Lachnospiraceae bacterium; assembly: GCA_017958935.1. Next base: position 20,432 of record JAGDBR010000128.1, read on the forward strand.
CCAAATATCCAAAACAGAAACTGACAGGGGCGCAGATCCGCGGCAGGATGAAACGCTACAGGTGGTTCTACCTGATGGCCGTTCCGGCAGTCGTCTGTGCGATCCTGTTCCATTATTATCCCATGATCGGCATCCGTTTTGCGTTCACGAACTACAACGGCATCAAGGAGCCTGCCTTCGTCGGACTGGAAAACTTCAAAAAGATGTTCGGCACGAAGGACTTCCTGAACGCTTTCCGGAATACGGTCGAGATCTCTTTCCTGAGTCTGATCTTCCAGATCTCCTTCGCGGTCATCATCTCGATCCTGCTGAACGAGATCTCGAACCTCCATCTCAAGAAAGTCGCCCAGACGATCATCTACCTGCCGCACTTCCTGTCCTGGGTCGTGACGGCGTCCATCTTCACCTTGATCCTGTCGCCGACCCCCCGAGGCTTGATCAACAACTTCCTCGTGAACATCGGGGCGATCAATTCGGATCAGATGATCTTCTTCCTGGGAAAGAACAGTACATGGCGGCCGGTCTATTACGTCATTAAACTGTGGAAAGAGACAGGCTGGCAGACCGTTCTGTTCATGGCGACATTGGCCGGCGTCAACGTGGAGCTTTATGAAGCGGCTGCCATCGACGGCGCGGGCCGCTGGGGCAAGATGCGCTACGTCACCTTCCCGGCGCTGACCAATACGATCCTGACGGTCTTCATCCTGAACCTGGCGAGGATCCTGAACCTGTTCGAGTCGGTCTTCGTCCTGCAGAACGACGCGGTCCTCCAGACCTCGAACGTCATTGAGACCTACGTTTACTACAGAACGTTCAACAGCGGCGGTATTCCGAACTACGGCTATACGACGGCCGTCGGCCTCTTCAAATCCCTCGTCGGCGTGGTCCTTGTCTTGGTCTGCAACCAGTGGAGCAAGAAGGTCCGTGACGGACGCGGCATCGTATAAGGGAGGGGGTATTGAAAATGGCTAAGAAAGACAACAACGTCATCAACAGACCCGTTACCCGGAAAAAATTCGACCTGTTCCCGATCCTGAACGGCCTGTTCTTCCTGATTTTCTGCCTGCTGATCATCATCCCGATGTGGAAGGTCATCGTCGACTCCTTTGATCTCCAGGCAGCATACGGCATGCGGCTGTGGCCTGCGAAGTTCGGTTTTGACGGATATGCTTCCGTTTTCCGGAACCCGACATTTGCAAGGCCGCTGGGCATTTCGTTCCTGACGATGATCAGCGGCACGCTGCTGTCGTTATTCATCACGACGCTCTCGGCTTACGTCCTGATCCAGTACGATATGCCGGGCCGGAACGCGTTCTCGATGTTCCTGCTGTTCACGATGATCTTCAACGGCGGCCTGATCCCGACCTACCTGGCATTAAAGAGCCTGGGTATGCTGAATACCCTGTGGGTCGTTATCCTGCCGCACGCGCTGAACGTTTACAACGTCGTCCTGATGCGGAACTTCTTCGAAGGCATCCCGGGCAGCCTGTTTGAGGCGGCCGATATCGACGGCGCTTCCCCGATGCAGCAGTTCATCAAGATCGCGCTGCCGCTGTCGAAGCCGGCCCTGGCTTCGATCGGTCTGATGTCCGCGGTCCAGTTCTGGAATGACTATACCAGCTACAAACTGTACATCACGACGGAAAAACTGTACAACTTCCAGATGAAGCTGCGCCAGGTCGTCATGAGCTCCGATCTGCCTCAGCAGGTCGGCGGTGCGACGGAGAACACCGTCCGGAACGCGGCGATCATCGTCGTCATTTTACCGTTCGCGATCCTGTATCCGTTCCTTCAGAAGTACTTCGTGAAGGGCGTCAATATCGGTGCTGTTAAGGAGTGATCGTTCCCGCGATCGGTCCTGAAGGCGTTTGGTCCCGGGAATTCAGGCTGACGCCTGGTTCCCGGGATTTTCATGTGCCTTTGCCTTTACCCGGCATCTTCGGACGGACCGGCGCACGGGCATGAACGGCACAATGCAGAAAGGAAAGACCGATGTCCCTGACACAACTGCATCTCTATTCATCCGTCCTGCGGCTGGAGACCGAAGTCTGGGCGGTCCTGCCGGACCTTCGCGCGTTCGACAGGCCGGACAAGAAATTCAAGGTGCTCTGGCTCATGCCGAGCGGCAGCCAGGACCAGACGGACTGGGTCCGCCACAGTGATATCGAGAACATGGCGAAGGCGCGGGACCTGGTCGTGTTCAGCCCGGACCTGCACAAGTCCTGCGGAACGAACATGTACATGGGGCCGCGGTACGCGGACTTTGTCGCGAAGGAATTGCCCGAGACGCTCCGGACGATGTTCCGCTTCCTGTCGGACAAACGGGAGGACAACTACATCGCCGGCTTCTCGAACGGTGCCTACGCGGCCATGTACACCGCGATGACCTATCCCGAGTGCTACGTCGCCGCCAGCGGCTTCGCTTCCGGCGACAAGGCGGATGCCGACTGGCCGCACCGGCCCTGGACGCAGCGCGTCCCGAACTACGGGCCCGGAACGGACGAGAGCGGGGATTTCCGCGAAACACCGTACAGCTACAAGTACCTCGCGAAGAAACTCGTCGAGAACAACAGCCCGTACATTCCGCATTTCTTCCACGTCTGGGGCCTCGCGGAACACTGGACGTACATGAACGACATTGTCAGGGACTTCTTTTTAAGCTATAAGGAGAAGGGAGACCCGTTCCGCTACGAATACCTTGCGCTGGAAGGCCACGGACATGACTTCAGGATGTGCGAACTGGGCCTGCAGGGGTTCTTCGACTACCTGAAGCTGCCCGTGATCGACCCGAAGACGCGGGAAGTGAAGAAGACGTTTGAATGACGAAAGGGGACCACATGAAGATCACAGATATCTATACCGTTAAATTCCGGTCGAAGAGCTGCATCCAGCGCGACCCGATCGGCCACGCCCATCCGGGCCCCGAGACCGATTCCGTCTCCACGATGTACGTGATCGAGACCGATGAGGGCGTCAAAGGCTACAGCATGCCGGAATCCTATTACCGGCTCAATGAAGGCGCGGCGCCCGAAGAATGGGCGCGCGGCGACGTCGGCGACGTGACGGCCGGGAAGACCGCGGCCGGGACCGGCGCAGGCTATGTCGAGACGAGACTGAAAAAGATCCTCGTCGGCGAGGATCCCTTATGCCGTGAGAAGATCTTCAACATCCTGTCCAAGATGCAGAGAATGGGCGCAAATGCGCCTTTGAGCGACAGCCTGCTTTCCCAGATCGACAAAGCGCTCTGGGACCTCTACGGACGCTACGTCGGGCTTCCCGTCTGGAAGTGTCTCGGCGGCCACCGTGAGAAGGTGCTCGCTTACGCGTCGATCCAGGTCGGCGACCACTTCAAGGGCGGCCTGAGCACCCCGGAGGAGTACGCGGCGTTCGCGAAGAAGTGCGTCGATGAAGGATATCCGGGCGTGAAACTGCACACCTGGGCGGACGAAGACTGGTCCGGGAACCACTGGGCAGGCAAGCCGGACGTCGACAAAGATATCGCGGCCTGCAAGGCGGTCCGCGAAGCCGTCGGTCCGGACATCGAATTGATGCTCGACTGTTTCCATTACTATGACCGGTACGATGCGTACAAGCTCGGCAAGGCGATCCAGGACCTCGGCTTCATCTGGTACGAGGAGCCGATGGATGAGTATAATGTGGAGTCTTACAAGTGGCTGAAGAGCAAGCTCGACATTCCGATCATCGGACCGGAAGTGGCGAAAGGAAAGTTCCATACCCGTGCAGAGTGGGTGAAGAACAATGTCTGTGACATCCTGCGTGTCGGCGCGGGCGACGTCGGCGGCATCACGCCGATGGTCAAGACCGTTCACCTGGCAGAGACCTTCGGCATTCCGCTGGAGCTTCACTCGGGCGGTTCCGCACCGCTTCACATCATGTCCATGATGACCGTGCCCGGCAAGTATTACGAGCGCGGCATGCTGCATCCGTTCCTGGATTACGGCTGCCCGCCGTGGCTGAACCGGCCGATCGACCCGATGGACGAACACGGCTTCGTCGAAGTACCGAAACTTCCGGGCCTCGGATACGACATCAACTGGGACTACATTAACGAGAACAGGATCTCCTGAGGGAGACGGCAGGCGGCGAAGTGCGAAAGACGCAGCGCCGCCGTAAGGAGGACAAGATGGATTTCAGCTGCAGAATTCCCTATTTTGACGAAGAATGGAAGATCGTGCGCGCGGAGCTTTACACCCTGCACCCGATTCCCTTAAAACGCCCCTTTGCGGACGCTACGATGCCTTATAACGACCACGTGGGCGGCGCGGTGCTGTATCTTTACGACGAGAGCGGCGCCGTCGGCTGGGCGCGTGCGGGCGGAAGCGTGCTCGTGGAGCGTGTGCTGCCCGAAGTGCTGACCGGAAAGCGGGAGCGCTTCGGCGACGTTTACGAGCGCATTTTCTGGAAAAGACGAAACGACGGCTATTCGAGCCCGACGTTCGGCGCTTTGGCAGGGCTGGATAAGGCTGCGATCAATCTTTTCGCGGCCCGGAAAGGCCTGCAGACGAACCGCTACTTAGGCGCGGAGCGCGACTGGCACCGTGTGTACGCGAGTGCCCACGGCTGCTGCCTCACGATCGAAGAGATGCTGGAGGAAGTCGAGGAAGAGAAGGCTCTGGGCTATGACTTCTACAAGATGAAGATCGGCACCGAATTCGGCACGAAGCAGGACTGGGACGTCGAGCGCGTGCGTCTGATGCGCGACGCGATCGGCCCGGATGCGAAGCTGGCGATCGACGCGAACCAGCTCTGGAGCGCGGACGAAGCGATGCGCTTTATCGACCGCGTCGAAAAGTATGATATCTACTGGTACGAGGAGCCCGTGCACTCGCACGACCTCGTCGAGCTCGAGAAGCTCTGCAAGATGTCGCCGGTGCGTGTCTCGATGGGCGAGTCGCTCCGGAACAGCTGCTTCTTCAAGGCCTATGCCGATGCCGGCTGCGGCGTCCTCCAGGGCAACGGAGGCTGGGGCTATTTCGACTGGATCAAGATCTATGAGATGACGAAAGCATACGGCATCGAGTTTTCCGGGAATACGAGCTGCGCGGATTACATGTCCGCCCTGGACAATGAAAACGTCTATATGGAGTATCTGCGCCCGAACCATAAGCCGACTTACGAACTGATGAAGCGCCGGCCGGAGGACAGAGACGGCAAGTTCTTCCTGGCGAACGCGCCCGGCTCCACGTTCGAACCGGACTGGGAGCTGATCAAGCAGAAGAAACTCCTGAAGAGCATCGACGTATTCTACCCGCAGGCCTGAGCCGCAGGAGCCGTTTGCCGCGGGCCCGAGGCCGCAGGAACTGCTTGCCCGCGGACCTGAGGCCGCAAAAAGAGAGGAGGAGTGCATGGATTTCAGCTGCAGGATCCCGTATTTTGACGAAGAATGGAAGATCGTCCGGGCAGAGTATTACGTGCTGAAGCCCATTGAGATGTATCACGCGTTCGCGGACGCGACGATGCCCTACAACAAGCACGTCGACGGCAACGTCCTTTACCTTTACGACGAGAGCGGCGCCGTCGGCTGGACACGGTGCAGCGGGCCGGTCACGGAGAAGATCCTTCCGCACGTGCTGAGCGGAAAGCGCGAGCGTTTCGGCGACGTATATGAGCGGATCTTCTGGATCAACCGGAATAACGGCTATTCGAGTCCGAGCTTCGGCGCTTTAGGCACACTGGACCAGGCGGCGATCAACCTGTTCGCGGCCCGGAAAGGCCTGCCCACGCACCGCTACCTCGGCGCCGGACGGAACTGGCACAAGGTCTACGCCAGCGCCCACGGCTGCTGCCTGACGATCGAAGAGATGATGCAGGAAGTGGAAGACGAGCTGGCACTCGGCTACGATTTCTTCAAAATGAAGATCGCAAGCGAGTTTGGGACGAAACTGGACTGGGACGTCGAGC
>JAGDBR010000129.1 GCA_017958935.1 Lachnospiraceae bacterium
CGCGCCGTACGTGTACGTGCCGTCCTTCATCATCATCTCATTGACGATCTTTCCCTCTTCGTTGATGACGAGCTTCGTCGCACAGCCGGTATAGGAATCGCCCTTGTCATCCTTCCGGATGTACTCGGCGGACCGGATCATATAGTCGTAGTAGCAGACGTCGTCCTGCGACATGACGAAGGCCTTCTTGCCCTCGGGCAGGTAGATCGGCAGGTACATCATGCGTTCGCTGCCGTCCGCCATGGTCTCGATGCGCGCAATGTCGTGGATGTCCACGAGCACGTAGCCGCGCGCGTACATCTCCTCCATCATGTCCTTGAATTCCTGCACGGTCGTCATGACCGTGTTGTAGTCGAGGGCGGACCAGTTCGATTTCGCGAACGCGGTCTTCTCGTCCCAGACCAGGATGTGGAAGAAGATGTGCGTGATGTCTTTATTGTCGATCTTCACGAGCGAGACCTTTTCGGCCATGCACGTGGAGATGAAGTCGGTCAGCTCTTCGTAGTTCTCATAGCCCGGCACCTGATCCTTCACGTACTGGATCGCGCCGTCATAGTCGTACTGGATAGCCTTGAAGCGGGCCGCTTCCAGGACCTCGGCGAAGGCGCCGGAGGGTTTCGCGGATTCGGACTCGCTCTCGTCTTCCGTCGAAGGCGCGATCTCGGTCGTCGAGACGTCCGGAGGCGTCGGGCCCGGCCGGTTCGGCCGGATCACGGTAAAATACAGCAGCGTCCCGATCCCCAGGAGCAGGACGAGCGCCAGCCCGGCCACGAGGAGGTTCCGCGCAGTCTCCTTCTTTTTTCTGTTCCGTGAGCCGGACCGTCTCCTGCCGGAGCGGTTCAGATCCTTGAAATCATCCATATCGTTCCTCTCTTCAAAGCGGGCGCGGAATGCTCCCGTCCGCGGTAAAAAGACCATTTGACCCCAATAATGGATTATATAAAAAATACGGAGAATGGTCAAGACCACTCTCCGTATCCTTCCGGTCGCTGCGGGCGGCCGTTACAGTGTTTCTTCCTCCTCCATCCGGCGGTACTTTTCCAGAATCATGTTCTGCAAAGCGCTTCTGGTCTCGGAATTGATCGGATGTGCGACATCGCGATACTGGCCGTCCGCACTGCGCCGCGACGGCATGGCGATGAAGAGACCGTTCTCGTTCTCGATCACTTTGATGTCGTGGACGACGAACTCGTCGTCGATCGTGATGGAGACGACCGCTTTCATCTTGCCTTCCGCTTCGATGCGGCGCATTCTGACATCGGTAATGTTCATGCTGTTTCTTCCCCTTCTATTCTCGCTTTTCCCGAATCAGATCGTAAAGCGATTATTGCTTTCTACAACGATACGGACATTGTCGCGGTCGCCCGTGAAATGACTGTTCGCATAGATCGTGCCGTGACTTTCCACGATGCAGTTCTCGATGACCGTGTTGTCACCGATGTAGACGTCGTTCAGGATGATCGAATTGCGGATCACGCAGTTGTTGCCGATGAACGACTTCTTGAAGATCACGGAATTCTCGACGGTGCCGTTGATGATGGAACCGCTGGCCACGAGGCTGTTGCGCACGTGGCTTCCGTAATTGTACTTCGCGGGCGGGAAGTCATCGATCTTCGCCATGATGGCGTCATCCCCCTTGAAGAAGAAGTCTCTGACGTCCTTTTTCAGGAAGTCCATGTTCGTCTCGTAGTACGAACGGACCGAGGAAATGTTGCTCCAGTAGTCGTCCAGGTGGTACGCGTAGATGCGGCGCGTCGCCCGGTAGCGGATGATGACGTCGCGGATGAAATCGTAGCGTTCCTCCTGAAGGCTTCTCTCGAGCAGCTCGATGAGCAGGCGGCGGCGGATGATGTAGATCCCGCAGTTCGCCTCGCGGTTCACTTCCTCCAGCGGCTTCTCGGCGAAATCGGTCACGCGGCCGTCTTCGTCGGTCGTGACCTGGCCGAACCGGGAGGAGTCTTCCCAGTCGCGCAGCTTCGTGGAAACGAGCGTGATATCTGCACGCTTCCGAATATGATAATCCATGACCTCGTTAAAGTCAAGTTTATATACGCCGTCGCCGGAGGCGATCACGACGTAGGGCTCATGACTTTCCTTCAGGACATGGATGTTCTGGTACATCGCGTCCAGGGTGCCGCGGTACCAGTTCGAGTTCTCGGGCGTGATCGTCGGATGATAGACGAAAAGGCCGCCCTGCTTACGCCCGAAGTTCCACCATTTGCTGGAGCTCAGGTGCTCGTTCAGGGATTTCGTGTTGTACTGTGTGAGTACGGCGACTTTCTTGATGTTCGAATTCGACATGTTCGACAGCGCGAAGTCCACCGCGCGGAACGTGCCGCACATCGGCATCGCCGCGATCGCGCGCTTCGAGGTCAGATCCTTCATGCGCTTGTTGTTGCCGCCTGCTAAGATGATTCCTACTGCCTTCATGCTTCTTCACCTGCCTTAATGATCGCTCCGCCGGAGGGAAGCTCGCCGTTTTCGTAATCCGCCGCCGTCGTTTCGCCGATGATCGCGGTGTTCTTGCCGATGCGGACGTTGTCCGGGATCACCGAGCGCTCGCCGATCGTGACCAGGTCGGAATTGTAGACTTTCTTGTTGTACGAGGACTCGCGGTACTCGCCGAAGCCCAGCCAGCAGTTCTCGCCGATGACGCAGTCCTCGGCGATGATCGCCTTCTCCACATGCGTGCCGCGTTTGATCACCGTGTTCCCCATGATGATCGAATCGTTCACGACCGCGCCGGGCTCGATCACGACGTTGCAGCTGATGACGGAGTTCCGGACCTCGCCGTAGATCTCGCAGCCCTCGCCGACGATGCAGCGCTCGACGACCGCGTTCTGGTCGACGTACTGCGGCACGACCGCAAGGCTGTTCGTGTAGATCGGCCAGTACTCTTCGTACAGGTTGAAGACCGGCACGAGGTCGATCAGCTCCATGTTCGACTCCCAGTAGGACTGCAGCGTTCCGACGTCCTTCCAGTAGCTGTTGTACTCGTAGCAGAAGACCGGATTCCCGTTCTTGTGGCAATAAGGGATCACGTGCATGCCGAAGTCGAGGTTCGGCACTTCCTTGTTCGCGATCAGCGCGTCGCGCAGCACCTTCCAGTTGAAGATGTAGATGCCCATCGACGCCAGATTGCTTCTCGGATGCGCGGGCTTCTCCTCGAAATCCGTGATGCGGCCTGTTTCAGGATCCGTGACAAGGATGCCGAAACGGCTGGCGTCTTCGTACGGGACGGGCATGGCAGCCATCGTGATGTCGGCCTTGCGCGCCTTGTGATAGTTCAGCATGAGCTCATAATCCATCTTGTAGATATGGTCTCCGCCGAGGATCAGCACGTATTCCGGATCGTAGGAATCGATGAACGAGACGTTCTGGTAGATCGCGTTCGCCGTTCCCGTGTACCAGTCGCTGTTTTCGGACTTCTCATAGGGCGAGAGGATCGTCACGCCGCCGTTCTGGCGGTCCAGATCCCAGGAGATGCCGATCCCGATATGCGTGTTCAGTCTCAGCGGCTCATACTGAGTCATGACGCCGACCGTGTCGATACCGGAATTGACGCAGTTCGAGAGCGGGAAGTCAATGATCCTGTACTTTCCGCCGAAGGAAACCGCGGGCTTCGCCATATGCGCAGTCAGAACGCCCAGCCGGGAACCCTGTCCGCCGGCCAGCAGCATTGCTATCATTTCCTTTTTTCTAGCCATATGCATTTACCCCTTACGTCGCCATCCTAATCATGGCTTTTACAGTAATTCAGTTTAACACAGAAAAAACGAAAAGTGAATAATTTTACCAAATATTTTTTTACGCAAAAAGCCGGTTTTGTACAAACTGTACAAAACCGGCTCCGATAATTTACACAAATCGCCGTTCCGGGCGCCGCGTCATTGCCTTTTGACCTTGCTCGGCGCCGCGCGCCACATCGCGTTCAGCAGCCGTGCGGTCGGCTCGATCAGCAGAAAATGCATCTTTCCTTCGTCCGAATAGCGGAGCACGTAGACCGGATCCCCGGTCTGGTGCGAAGTATAATCTTCGAGCACCGCGCTCGGATTCTGCCGGATCTGCTGCTCCATCCCTTCGCGGTAGGGCTCCATGATCTCCAGCATGTGCATGTCGAGCTTCGGCCCTTTTTTGCGCTTCACGCCGCTGTAGACCTTCGTCACCGTCAGCTCGTCGATCACGAAGATGTACTCGTACTCGACCTTGACGTACCGCCAGCCCACGGCGATCGCCGTGATCACGGCAATGATCGCGACCCAGCCCCACTGGATGCTGAGCGCCAGCAGAAAGGCCAGGAACAGCAGCACGCCCGTGCCGATCATGGCCGGGATGACCCAGGCTTCCGTCTTCCGGGGGACTAACACCTCCGCGTAACTGTTCTCATCCATGATGATCCTCCTGATCAGCTTCTTAATTCCGCGCCGAACTGTTCCTTCAGCCGGCTCAGGATGCCGTTGACGTATTCTCCGATCTCGGCGTCCGTGAAAGCCTTGTCCTTCGGGGTGAAGACCACCGAGAAGGCCATCGACTTCCTGTGCGGCCCGACCTGCAGGCCTTTGTAGACGTCGAAGAGTTCGACGGACGTGACGTACGGGCATGCCCCGGCGATCGCGTCCTGCAGCGACGCGCAGGTCACGGACGCGTCCACGACGAACGCGAAATCGCGCTTTTCGACATCGAACTTCGGCAGCGGCGTGTAGACCTGCGGCTTCCCGTAGTACTTCGACAGCTTCGACATGTCGAGCTCCGCGACACAGATGCCCGTGCGGCAGTCCAGCTCCGATGTGATCTCGTAGCGGACCTGTCCGAGCACGCCGATCTTCTCGCCTTCGCAGAACACTTCCGCGGTCCGGTACGGATGCAGGTAGGAGCGCTCCGCCTTTTCATAAGTGAACCTGACGCCCAGCACCTTCGCGACCGTCTCCACGAGTCCCTTCAGGGTGTAGAAGTCTTCATTCTCGCCGAAGACG
>JAGDBR010000130.1 GCA_017958935.1 Lachnospiraceae bacterium
ATTCCCGAAATTGATGTTGACGTCGTAGCCCATTTCACGCGCAACCGCGAACGAATGCTCGATCAGGAGCTTCCCGTACTTCCGGCGCTGATAGGCGGGCGCGATGCACAGCGGGCCGAAGGAAACGATCTCTTTCCTGTTCCCGTCCCGGTCTTCGAGCCATGCCTTCGTGTACATGATGTTCCCGATGATCCTGCCGTCCTTTTCCAGCACGAACGCAAGCTCCGGGATGAAGTCCGGATGGTTCCGCATCATGTGGACGTAGTAATGCTCGTCCGCGCCCGGCTTATAGACGTTCCAGAACGCTTCGCGAGTCAGCGCCTCGACTTCCCTGTAGTCCTTTTCTTCCTCTACGCGTATGCGCACATCTTCCATTTCATCTTCCCCTTTTCATTTTTCGTCAATATCGAAAACCGCACGCCGGCGGACCGGGCATCTTCGCCGGACGCGGCCCGGACGCCGCGGATCAACCCTCCCGGAACGCGAACAAAGCGTCGCCCGGGAACCGGTACTCCCTGTCGCAGATATAGCCGCGGAGCCAGAGCTCGCCGCCGACGTTTCGAAGGTACAGCCCCTTCGGGAAGCCGTCATCCTGCTCCTGTATTTCCGACAGGACCGTGACGGCCCGGTCGGGCGCGCTGTGCGTCCCGCTCAGAACAGCGTTCCGGCTCTCCGGCTGATCCCTCCATGCCAGGCGGAGGAACACGCCCGTTTCCGGCGGGCAGGGACTGAGCCCGATCTCACGGATCCGCCGGAAGATCTCCTCCAGCGAAGCGCCGTTCTCAAGCCCGATCTCCTGCAGTGAAGCGATCCTTACGGTCAGTTCTTCCGGATGCCCGGCCGAGAAGCGCGGATGCGCGAAATACACCTCTGCGTAATGATTCGTCCGGATCCCCTGCGCTTCCAGCATTTCGCAGAGCTTGTCCGCCGGAAAAGCTTCTGTTTTCAGCACGATCTGTCTCATTGCAGTTTTTTAAAGAGTCTGGCGCTCCAGAACTCCATTCCCAGCTCGTCCAGATAAAAGTGCAGGATCGCCTTCCGGTCCTTCGTCGCCGTACTGAGCATGATGAAATCCGCACCGTCCCGGACCGCTTCCTCGGCGTATCCGAACAGCGCCTTCCCGATGCCCTGGCTGCGGCATTCCGGTTTCACGTAGATCTCCTCCACCTCGAATACCGGCGTGCCGGCCGGCGTAACGGACGTGTCCCGCTCTGTCTTTTCCATGCGGCCGAGCAGGTATCCGACGACCTTTGCGCCGTCGCGCGCCGTGAAGACGCGGCTGCCCTCGATGTCCGCCTTTTCATTCCTGCGGTAGCCGTGGCAGCTGTTCTCCGCTTCCCAGTCGGCGGACAGCCGGAGCAGGACGTCCAGCAGCTCCTCCGTCAGTTCTCTTTCTTCGGTCACCGTATAGGCGGTCCTCTGCCGGCCGTCTTCCGGATCCTCCTCTTTCTTTAGGGAGGATCGGACGTATTCCAAGGGAACGTCCATCCGGCCGGCCGTCTCTTCCGGCGACAGGCCGCTTGCCGCAAAGCGCCGGACGACGGCTTCCGGCTTCTCGCCCACTTCGATGATATGCCCGTCCGGATCATAGAACCGGACGACCCGCTGCCCCCAGCGGTGCTCGAACAAGGCGTGGACGTAGCGGATCTCGAACGCGCGCAGGCGCTCGCAGAAGCCGTCCAGATCGTCTTCCTCGAAATACAGTTCCCCCGCATTATTCTGCAGGACGATCTGATCCGTTCGGATGAATGACTGCCACGTATCGAGCGTCTGGAGCGCGATCCCGCCCTCCAGGGTCACGTTGGCGCCGAAATCGTCGACGACGCCGAGACCGAGCACGTCCTGATAGAACCGTTTGCTTTTTTCAATATCCTTTACCGCGATCAACGCGCACACATACTTCATGCTGTCTCCGCAAATCTTTCCCGCTTATTCGAACGCGAGCAGGTTCCCGAGCCGGATCGTGAACCCCAGCGCCTGATACATCTGTACGTCGCAGTCCGCGCAGCCGACGGTCATCGAAGAGACGCCGCTTTCCTCGTACGCAAACCGGACGAGCCTTCGCGCAACGCCCTGATGCCGGTACGCCGGACGGATGTAAAAGTCCTCGAACACGCCGCCCGGCAGATAGTCGAAGGTCGAAAAGCCGACCGTCACCGAGCAGCACCCGACCGGCTCATCGCCGTCCCAGGCGCCGTAGAACAGGATCCGGTCCTCTTCCATGGCCTTCGCAAGGCGCGCCTTCTCTTCGGCGCCGGGCACGTCTTCGCCGATCTCTGTCTTATACAGTTCCTGCAGCTTCCACAGATCGTCGATCCGGGAAACCCCGATCCTCCGATAATCCATTCTTCCCCCGCAAACGGCCGCTTTCCGCGGTCCTCACTCAATCATCCAGCAATGCGTCGGCGGCTTCCATCTCGTCGACCCAGGAGGCGTCATACCGGGTGCCCTTCATCCGGGCCCCGCATTCCGGGCAGACCGCATAAGGCTTCGGCCCCCGGTAACCGCAGGCCCGGCACTCATACTCGTCCTTCCGGAAGAGATGCGTCTTCAGGATCCATTTGGAAGTTTTCTGTTTCATGCCCCGCCTTCCTTTTTACATGCCGGATCGGTCCGGCGGTCCGCAGCGTGACCGTCATCTCACCTCGATCATCACCGTCACCGGCTCCACTCCGGCGCTGCTGACCGTTACTGTCACTGTCCCCGGTTCAGTCCCTGCGCGTAAAACTGCCAGACACCGTCCCCGGTAAGAATCGTGCCATGCCTTATCATATACTTCGTCCGTCTTGCAGAGGGCGCTGCCGAAGCCGGCGAGTTCGGCCGCACCGCTGACGGCGATCTCCACCCGCTGCTCTATATACGGCTTCAGCACGCCTGAGCGGTCGGTAAACTCAATGGGAACATAACACAGATCCGCTCCGTCCGCACGCAGGACCGTCTTTTCGGGCTTTACGCTCAATACGGTCTCGCTGCCGCCGGTCGTCAGACCGGAGACCGCAATCACCTTTCCCTGCGCATCCAGTGCTTCCGCGCACAGCGTTCCCGGCGCGTATGGCACGCGGAACATTGCCTTGTACTGCCTGACATCCTTTATTCCGATCTCTTTTCCGTTCAGTTTCAGCCGGACCTTCTTCGCATCCGCGTAGACCTCCACGACCGCACGCACGCCTTCGTATCCCTGCCAGCTCCAGCTGTCGATCGCATTGGTGAACTGCCAGGAGCCCGTCGAGGGTTTTTCCCCTGCGTGATTCAGGGGACGCACGGCAATGAACGGCTCTTTCCGCAGGCCCCACACGACCTGCATGAACGCCATGGAAGCAAGCGGTTTGCCGGTGATGTCGATCATGCCCTGGCCCGCCAAAAGCGGCAGTCCCTGATAGCTGTGGTAGGTCCAGTCACCTAAGCCGGCCTCCCTCAGATAATCCCAGGCCGACCAGACAAAATCACCGATCAGCTGCGGATACTTCATGACCCGCTCCCAGTTGTACGGAAGATCGCCCGCCATAGTCTCCGATCCGACCATGATCCGCTCCGGATATTTCTTCACGTCCTCGTCATAGCGTGAAGACGCATAATTCAGGCCCAGGATGTCCAGACTCTCCGCCGCGCCGGAAGAAACGCGGTCGCCTTTCTTTCCCGCGCTCATGAAAAACATCATCCGGCCCAGTTTCTGCGTCACGGCGTTGAAAAAGGCCGATCCGGTCTTCTTTTCCCGATAACCGTGCCCTTCCGGGAGCGGCTCTGCCTTGTATTCCCCTTTGTCTTTGTAAAGGCCGACGCCCTTGGCCGCCATGATGTTCAGGGATACATTGATCCCGGCGGTGACCGGACGGGAAGTGTCCAGTGAGCGGATGTGGTCCCGCATCATCCGGCAGACTTCGACGCCTTTCGGAAAAGCCGTCTCCGTGACCTCATTGCCGATGGAATACAGGATCACGCTCGGATGATTGCGGGAAGACTCCACCATCGCCGTCAGGTCGTCCTTCCAGTCCTCCCAAAACCAACGTGCATAATCGTGGTACGTCTTCGGTATATACCAGCCGTCGAACGTTTCGTTCATGACGTACATGCCCAGCCGGTCGCAGGTCTCCAGCGTGATCTGAGAAGCCGGGTGATGGGCAATGCGGACGGCGTTGAATCCGTTTTCTTTCAGGATGCGGATGCGCCGCTCCTCGGCGGCGCGGAATTCACAGGCGCCCAGAACGCCGTGATCGTGATGGATGCAGCCGCCGCGAAGGAGCACCGGACTGCCGTTCACCGAAAGGCCCGTTTCCGCGCTCCATTCCAGTTTCCGGATGCCGAATTCCAGACGCACTTCGTCCGTCTTTGTCCTGACGATGCATGTGTAGAGATACGGCGCCTCGGCGCTCCACAGTTTCGCATCCGGAACGGTCAGCTCTCCCGGTGCTCCGGAAGCGACGACCGTCTCTTTGTCCCGGATCTCCACGAAGTCTCCGTCCGTTTCCACCCGGATGACGGCGGGATCCAGGGAAACAGTCTCCACATGCACGGAGCGGATGTGATCCCTGTCCCGGACCAGAAGCGTGACCGGACGGTATATCCCGCTGCCCGAATACCAGCGGCTGTTCGGTTCCAGCGAATTGTCCACCCGGACAGAGGCCAGGTTCTCACCCTCCGTCACAAATTCTGAAATGTCGATGTCAAAAGGCGTATAGCCATAGCGGTGCCGCCCTGCCTGACAGCCGTTGACGGAAACCGTACAGTTTTGGTAAACGCCTTCGAAATGCAGGACCAGCGATCTCCCGCGCATTTCATCCGTCAGGGAAAACCGCTTTTCATACAGATAGACGCCGCCCGGAAAATAGCCCGTATTCACGCCGTTCCGGCAGCTGCTCCGGCGGGGCTCCGTCAGCATCGCATCGTGCGGCAGCCGTACCGGGACCGGTTCGCATTCTTTTCTGTAAAACAGCCAGTCTTGATTAAAGTCCGGGACCATGACGGTTCTCCCTTCTTGTTTCCTTTGATGCAGGAACCTGATACAAAAATACTGTACATTACCGTCCTCGGAATTGTCAATAACGCCGTGCGATGTCCGTCGGCGGACCGCCTTTTGTTCGCATGTATTTCTTGAACAAGCCCGTCCTTTCCATTATAATATGAATCATCGGACAAGGCGGAGCGGGATATGATCCCCGGTCTGCCGAAGGAGGAATGTACGATGAAACTGCCCGCAAGCCGCGTAACATCCGCGGAGGTCACGAAGAAGGAAAAATGGCTGGGTTATCTCTTGGGCCCGGCCGGAGCGCTGCTGTTAAACGCGGTGCTCGCGACCTATCTGAACGTCTACTACACCGACGTGCTGAACCTCACGCCGCTCTGGAAGGGCGCGTTTTTGACGGTCTTCCCGATCGTTTCGAAAATCATCGACGCTGTCACCAACGTGATCATGGGGCAGATCATCGACCGGACCCGGACGAAGGAAGGCAAGGCCAGGCCCTGGCTGCTGCTCTCCGCGCCGTTAGTGACCATCACCGCGATCCTGCTCTTTACGGTGCCCGAATCCAGTGATACCGTCAAGGCGATCTGGGTCATGATCTCCTACAACCTGTTCTATTCCTTTGCCTATACGATCTTCAACATGAGCCACAACCTGATGGTGCCGCTGTCCACACGCAACGGGACGGACCGCGGCGGGCTGTCGGTCTTCAACCAGATCACGACCATCATGATGAGCGGGATCCTGGTGGCGCTCATCTTCCCCATGGTCATCATGCCGGCGATCGGGGTAGATAAGTCAAAGTGGATCACCCTGATGAGCATGCTCGCGATCCTGGCGCTTCCGCTGACGCTGCTGGAGTATTACTTCACCAAAGAGCGCGTCACGGAGGAGACCGCCGCGGCCGGGGAAGAGACCCGGTTGCGTTTGGGCGAGCAGATGAAAATGATCTTCACGGACAAGTACATGATCCTGATGTACGCCTATTTCCTGATCTCCACCGTCGGCTCGGTGCTGAAGAATCTCGGCCTGGTCTACTACTGCAACTACGTGCTCGGAACTTACAACGACGGCGTGACCCAGATGCTCGTTTCGGTCATCGGCGGCATCCCCATGGGCATCGGCATCTTCGCGGTCTGGCCGCTGGCGAAGCGGTTCGGCAAGCGGAACGTGACGATGGTCGGCTTTGCGCTCTATGCGCTGGGCAGTCTCATCTGCTGGCTTTTCCCCACCAATCTCGCGATCGTCCTGACCGGGCAGTTCATTAAAAACATCGGCGGCCTGCCTTCCGCCTACGTCTTCATGGCCATCTTCGCCGACTGCCTGGATCATCTGGAATGGAAAACGGATCTGCGCATGGACGGCGCGGCCATGTCAGTATACAACATCATCGCCGTGGCCATGGTCGGCATCATGACGGGCGTCTTCAACTGGCTGCTTGCTAGCTCGGGATATCTTGCCCCCTTCACGGCCGGCAGCGTTTCCGAGGCTGCCTCGAAACTGGCGGAAAACGGGTGGACGGCGCAGGTCGCGCTGGAGAACCTGAAACCGGCCGCCGACGGCGTGCTGACTGTCGCCATGCAGCAGGCGCCCGCCGTCTACCGGGTCATTACCTTCTCCTTCCTGGGGCTGGAAGTGTTTACCGGTATCGCGCTGGTCGTGATCCTGTTCTTTGTGGACGTCGAGAAGAATATCGTCTCGGAGCAGGCTGAGATCAAGGCCCGCCATGAGGCGAAGAATACAACCGCTGGAGGATCGGAATGAAAGCGATCCGTCTGAGGACAGAATACCTGAAAGATCCGCTCGGGATCGACGTCAAACACCCCCGCCTGATGTGGAACTGCGACGGCGGCGTGCGCCAGACCGCCTATCAGATCGTGACGGAAAAATGGGACAGCGGCAAGGTGGAAACATCTTCGATGCGCGCCGCATACCCCGAAGCGCTCTCCGACCGCGAGCATGTGACCTGGAAGATCCGCCTGTGGGATGAAAACGGTGAGCCCGGCGAATGGAGCGAGTCGTTCTTTGAGACGGGGATCTCTTCCTGGCGCGCCAAATGGATCACCGGGAACTATACGGTACACAAAAAGGAGCGCTATCCCGCGGACTGCTTCCGAAAGCAGGTCCGGGTCGCAAGCGAAGTCGCAAGCGCCCGCTTGTACATCACGGCCTGCGGCCTTTATGAAGCGAAGCTGAACGGCGAAAAGGCCGGCCGCTTCTGCCTGGCGCCGGGACATACGGACTACCGGAAGCGCGTGCAGTATCAGACGTACGACGTGACGGACATGCTGCGCCCGGGCGTGAACACATTGACCGTCCGGCTTGCGGACGGCTGGTACCGCGGCTCCTGCGGCGCATGGGGCATCACCAATCAGTACGGTACGGAGACGAAGCTTTTAGCCCAGCTGGAGATCCGCTATGCCGACGGGACGGCCGAGACCGTTGCCACCGATGAGACCTGGGACTGGAGCAATGACGGTCCCATCCGCTTCGCCGACAACAAGGACGGCGAAACGGTCGAGGCCTACCGGACGCCCTCGTATGCAGGAAAAGCGAAGGTCACGGCCCATCCTGTCGTGCCGGGCGCTTCGAATAACGTGCCGGTCACCGAGCACGAGCGCTTCCATCCCTTCATCAGCACTGCACCGAACGGCAGGAAACTCCTGGATTTCGGGCAGAACCTGGCAGGTTACGTCTGCTTCCGCGTCAATGCCCGCCGGGGGCAGCGGATGGTCTGGCGCTTCGGCGAGATGCTGGATCCGGAAGGCAACCTGACGCTCGACAACATCCAGTGCAAGACAAAAAATAAAGCGACCCCGCTGCAGAAGATCGACTACACCTGCAGCGAGGGCGTGAATGAATATAAGACCACGTTCGCGGTCTTCGGCTTCCGCTACGCCGAGGTCGACACGGAACTTCCGCTTTGCGCGGAGGAAATCGAGGTCGTCGCCGTCTATTCCGACATGGAGGAAACGGGGACGTTCGACAGCTCCAACGCGCTTCTGAACAAGCTCGTGGAAGCCACCCGCTGGTCCACGAAATCCAACAGTCTGGACATTCCCACCGACTGTCCCACCCGTGAGCGTCACGGCTGGACCGGCGACGCCCAGATCTTCTTCGGCACCGCGGCCTGTCTTTTTGATTACGCTGCCTTCGCCGAAAAATACCTGAACGACATGTACGACTGGCAGAAGCCGAACGGACGCCTGCCGCAGATCGCGCCGTACGGCGGCGTGGATTTCTACATGTGGACGCTGAACGGTTCCGTGGGCTGGTCAGACGCCGGGATCCTGATCCCTTACCGTTTCTTTAAGATCTACGGCGACCGGGAGATCCTGGCAAAACACTACGAAGGCATGAAGAAGTACGCGGGCTTCATGATGCGGCGCATCAGCGCGGACGGCACCGTGAAAAAGGGCCAGAGCTACGGCGAGTGGGCCGAGCCTGCCGACGTCAAGCCCAACGACTGGAAGGACATGGTCTTCCCGCATCCGGAAGTCAGCACCGCCTACACGGCGTACGTGCTGGGCGTGATGGCGGAAATCAGCGAAGAACTGGGCGAGACCGCCGACGCCGAACGCTTCCGCGCCGCTTCGAACAAGTGCACGGCCGCCTATCAGAAGCTTGCGGTGCTGGACACTGACCGGCAGGCGCTTCTTGTCAGGCCGCTCTATATGGGGCTGCTGGACGAAAGCCAAAAAGCCTATGCCGAAAAGCGCCTGATCCGGGCGCTGGAGCATTACGGCTGGAGGCTCGGTACTGGATTCCTCTCCACTCCGCTGATCCTCAGCGTACTGGACAAGATCGATCCGGAGGCTGCGTACCGGCTCCTTGAAAACGAAGAAATGCCGGGCTGGCTGTTCATGCCGAAGAACGGCGCCACCACGATCTGGGAGAGCTGGGAAGGCACGCAGGCCCAGGGCGGCATCGCGAGCCTCAACCACTACTCCAAGGGAGCCGTCTGCGAATGGCTGTTCAACACCATGTGCGGTATCCGGGTCGCCGGAGAGAATCATTTCGACATCGCCCCGCTGCCGGGCGGACATTTCACGTACGCCGAGGCAGGCTATCAGAGCATCTACGGCAAGGTGACGTCCGGCTGGACACGGGAGAACGGCAGGACCGTCTATACGGTCACGGTCCCCTCGAACTGCACGGCAGCGGTCTCGCTCCCCGGCGGAACGCACCGGACTGTCGGCCCCGGAACCTACCGTTTTGAGGAAGGCTGAGCGCTGCCGGTTTCTTCAGCGCCGCAAAAGCGCTGCGCTCCGGCAGCTGCAAAGCCTGTTGATAAAGCCCGGCTTATTATAGTATAATTCAGTAATCTGACAGATTTCACGGCGCGCATCCGGCCGCGCCCGAAGCATCAAACGAATGGGAGAACAATGATGGCAGAGAACGATAACTATCAGAATTCAGAACTCGATTTCGGCGCCGACGTAGGCGATTTCTCGTGGAGGACGATGGACCGGCAGGCGGTGAACGCGGAATCGCAGGGGTTCTGTCAGGCCGTGAACAAAGTCGCTCAGCTTGTGAACGACTTGTGCGAAAGCAACAGTTATGAAAGCACCGCGACCGAATACAACAACCTCTGCAACTCTTATCTCGGAAGAAACAGCTGGGTACAGGAATACTACTATGCCAACCAGTCCGCTTTTGCGTCTTCCATGAAGAGCGCCTCGAGGCCTTCCGGGTTTTTCGAGATGTCTCCGGAGGAGCAGATCGCTTTTGATTACGGCCTGAAATGCCAGCGGGATGCCGCGGAATGCGTCAAGCCGCTCGACCAGATCATGCTGCTGATGCACACCGTGCCGCTGCGGGCCACCTTCCAGCTCGTGCGCGCCACGATCAATCTGGACGACGCCGGCTTCGACGAGGCCCTGTTCAAGCAGATCGATGACGACGTCCGCGAAGTTTCCGCTATCGTCAACAAGAGCTGGGACAGCCTGGAGCGCATCACGAACGCCGCTTCCGAATACTTCTATTCCCAGAATCGCGGAAAAATGTCCCCCAGCGACCTGAAAAGCGGATACCTCAAGGCAAGGCTGAGAGACTACCAGACCACGTTCAAGACCTACTATATCAAGGCGAGCAAGGATTTTACGTGCAACGATTACTGTGTTTACAGTTTCGACCTGAACTATTACGTGAGCATGATGATCATCGACGAATACATGGAAGCGGTCGCCGGGATCCTGAAAGAGAACATTGACGCGAAGCTCGAGAACTGCATCGCAGAGAGCAAGAAGCTGACCGCCGTCATCAACTCCCGGCGCGAAAAGTGCACGGAAGACGCTTTCAACGCCACGCTGACCGCGGTCGAGGTGCTGAACTACGCGATCCACGATTTCTGCGAGCTGGGCCTCAACATGTGCAAGAACTACAAAGGTCTGATTTCCGCCGCGCCGTACTGCTTCATGAAGAAGCTGCCCTCGTCCGACAGCCTGAACGGGAAGTACGGCCTCAAGCCGATGAGCGGCAATCCGCTCTCGGACGGCACGAAATACGCGGACCTGATCTCCTCGGCCGCCTTCGCGCTCACACAGCATTGCCATGAATTCGTGCATACGCACGGGCGCAAGGACCTGACTTGAAGAACGCAAAGAGCCTGAAGCCGAAAAGCTGAAACTTTTTTCTGCCATCCCCGCAATATTTCCCTTCTTATTGCGGCTTATATAACAGAAGGACATTTCCCCTGCAGAGGAAAACGTTATGGATGACAACGAACTGATCAGACTCTTTCAGAACAGAGACGAGCGTGCCGTCGCGGAATGCGAGCAACAATATGCCGCCTTCTGCCGGCGCATCGCACGGAACATGCTGGACAGGCCGGAGGACGTCGAAGAATGCCTGAACGACGTCTGGTTCGCCGCCTGGCAGCGGATCCCGCCGCTCGTGCCCGATTCGATGAAGGCGTTTCTCGGTAAGCTGACCCGCGACATCACGGTCAGCCGCTTCCGGGAAGAGCACGCGGCCAAGCGCTTCGCCGGCGCGACGGTCGCGCTGGACGAACTGGATGACTGCATCCCTTCCGCCTTCAGCGTCGAACAGGAAGTCGAAGCCGCCGCGCTTTCGCGCCTCATCGACCGCTGGCTGGGCGCCCGGAAGAAGGACGAGCGCGTCCTCTTCGTCCGCCGGTATTATTTCGGGGACAGCGTCAAGGCCCTGGCGGCCGCGTACGGCTGCAGCGAGCACCGGATGGCGCAGATCATGCTGCGCCTGCGCAGGAGTCTGAAAAAGGCGATCGAAGAAGGGAGCGAATAAAATGAAGCGTGAAAATGTTTATGACGGGATCAGCGGGATCGATCCCGCGTATATTGAAGAAGCGGAAAAGCACGTGTTTTCGTCCACCAAAAAGCAGGCGGTCCTGATGTGGCTGGCCGCGGCGGCCGTCTTTCTGGTCCTCGGCGGCGTCGGCGTCTATGCCGCAGGCGGCGGCTTCACCATCCGGAAGCTGTCGGTGAACGGCTATGAGGTCGCGGCAAGCATTTCCCGCATCCCGCTGCAGAAGTTCACCGGCAAAGTGAAAGAAGCATCGGCGATCATCCGGGAGCAGCACCGGAACTACAAACCTTTCAACAACCAGTCGCCCGACGCTTTTTACAAAACCATGGACAGTATCGAAGAAGCGGCTGCTTACGTCGGTTACGGCAAGCTGCAGGTC
>JAGDBR010000131.1 GCA_017958935.1 Lachnospiraceae bacterium
GCGGCGGACGCCCCGGAGCCCCGAAGTTTTTCGGGGCTTTTTTATTGCCTTTTCAGGCTGTTTTATGCTATATTTAACCTGCTATGGTTTGCGATGGATTCGAGGCGGAAAAACTGGTCTCCTGGTTTCGGGCGAACCGGCGTTCCATGCCTTGGCGCGACGACCCGACCCCTTATCACGTATGGGTCTCGGAGATCATGCTGCAGCAGACGCGGGTGGACACGGTGATCCCGTACTATCTGCGTTTCACGGAAGCCCTGCCGGATCTTAAGGCGCTTGCTTCCTGTGAAGACGACCGGCTGAACAAGCTCTGGGAAGGGCTCGGGTATTATTCCCGCGCAAGGAACCTGAAAAAAGCGGCCGAACGCTGCATGGAGGAATACGGCGGACAGGTGCCGGACAGCTTTGAAGCACTGCTTTCGCTGCCGGGCATCGGGACCTATACCGCGGGCGCTGTCGCGTCCATTGCATTCCACCGGAAGACGCCGGTCGTCGACGGCAACGTGCTGCGCGTTTTGTCCCGGCTGAACGCGTCCCGGGAGGACATCCGGGATGCGGCTGTGAAGACGTCGCTCGAAAAGGAGCTTCGCGCCTTCCTGCAGGAAGCGGAACAGGACACGGGGGAGTTCAATCAGGCGCTGATGGAGCTCGGTGCCCTCGTGTGCGTGCCGAACGGCGCGCCGAAATGCGCGGTCTGTCCGTGGAAGGACGACTGCCGGGCCTGCCTGGAGGGGCTGACGGACGTCATCCCCGTCATATCGCCCAAGGAGAACGCGAAAACCGTCGGTCTGACGGTCCTGATCTATCGCTGCGGGAAAAAGATCGGCCTGGAGAAGCGCCCGCGAAAAGGGCTGTTATCGGGCCTGTACGGGCTGCCGGCACTGGACGGGAAGAAGACGGAGCAGGAAGTGCGGGCGTATCTTGCCGAAGCGGAAGCTTCCTACACGGACATCATCGCCCTGCCGGACGCAAGACATGTGTTCACGCACCGCGTCTGGGACATGGCGGCATACTGCGTCACGTTGGAAGAAGAACTTCCGGGCCTGGTGTTCGCGACGCAAAGCGAACTGAATGAACGGTATGCGCTTCCGAGCGCTTTTAAAAAATGGAATCTCACGGAGCTGATTAAAGAACTGACATGAAGAGGATCATGGCGATCGGCCTGGTCATGCTGACGGTGCTGCTGACGGCGTGTTCGCACGGCGCGGACTCATACGAGCAGGGGCTGAAGGCCTATCAGGAACAAAAATACGAAGAAGCTGAAAAATACTTCAGCCGCGCCCTGTCGCAGGGCAGCAAGGAAGCGGCGCTCAAGGCGGACCTTGCGCTGACGCACCTGCAGCTGTCCCGCTGGGACGATGCACTGAAGGAACTGAACGAAGCGTATCAGGCTTCCCCGGAGGACACGGAGGTCCTCAAGCGGGTCGGCCTGTTCTATGAATTCGCGGGCGATCCGGGGACGGCGGCCGCTTTCTACGGCCGCGCCGTCGAGTGTTCGGGCGGGAAGCAGACCGCGGACGTTCTGGAGACCGAAGGCCTGCTCGCCGTGCTGTACAAGCGCTGGGGAGAATACGGCCGCGCAGTCAGCCTGTTCAACACGCTGATCGTCAACGGCTATCACGCGCCCGAGCACATCCTGCTCGCCGGCGAGTGCTACCTCGAGGAGCGGCAGATCTACGCGTCCACGCAGTATTTCGACCTGCTGGAGCAATGCGCCGGCGTGACGCCGGACCATTATCTGTACGCCGTGCAGGCGCTGCAGGACAAGGGCGCGAAGAAGGAAGCGCGGACCTATCTGGAGAAAGGCCTTGTATTGATCGCAGCAGGAGAAAGCGGCAGTTCCGCGGGTGAATTCTGCTATCACGCGGGCTTCTACGATGAAGCGAAGCGGTATGCCGAAGGGCAGGATGCCGGCGCGTACAGGACGGCGGCGCTGATCGCCCTTCGTGAGAACGATCCCGGAGCATGTGAGGAAGCCCTGCAGAAAGCGCTCGCGGCGGATCCGGACAGCGTCGACGCCTATGCGCTCTACGTGCTCGTGAAAGCCCGGGAAAAGGATGAGCAGACCGTCAAGCGACTGCTCTCAAAGATCAACGCCGACGCTGCGGCCGACGTGCAGGCAGACGCGCTCTGGAACGAGATCGTCCTGTACGAGAACGCCGGGGATTACCGGCAGGCCTACCGGCTGCTGAAGGATTATGCGAAGCGGTTCCGCTTAAACGACGAAGTGCGGCGGGAGCTTGCGTTCCTGTCGCGCGTGGAGGACTGACCGTGTGGCTTATCGCGCTGGCGGCAGTCCTGGCGGCAGCCTTCCTGCTGCGTTCGGCATATGAAAAAAAGCATCTGTCCGTTTCTTCTTACGAAACCGTGTCCGATGCGCTGCCGCAGGCTTTCGACGGCTTCCGGATCGCGTTCCTGTCGGATCTGCACGGAGAGGACTTCGGGAACGGGAACGAGGAGCTTGCACGGAAGATCCGGGCTTTTTCGCCGGATCTCGTCCTGTTCGGCGGCGACATGGTCACGCTGCAGAAAAGCGGCAGGGACGAAGAGCGGACCGCGAAGGACCTGAAGACGCTCGATGCACTGCTGACGCAGCTGAAGGACACGGCGCCCGTCCTGTACGCGGACGGGAACCATGAACGCCGCTTCTTCGATGAGGAGCCGCTGTATCCGGGACAGAAGGAAGCCTTTCTGGACCTGCTGGAAAAGCATGGCGTGCATCTTCTGCGGGACGCACGGGAGACGGTCGAACGGGATGGAGAGCGGCTTTACGTCTCCGGGCTGTCCCTGACGGACGCTTACTACGAAAAGTTCCGGAAGACGCCTTTTCCGGCAGGCTTTGCCGAAGAGAAACTCGGGCCGAAGCCGGAAGGCTATGAGGTCCTGCTGCTTCATTCGCCGCTTTATCTGAAGGAAGCCGCGGCCTACGGCGCGGACCTTGTGCTCGCGGGCCA
>JAGDBR010000132.1 GCA_017958935.1 Lachnospiraceae bacterium
GTTCATCTGGCCGTAGACCAGCGCAGTCTTGCTCAGAACGCCGGAGTCGGCCATCTCGTAGTACAGATCGTTGCCCTCACGGCTTCTCTCACCGACGCCGGTGAAGATGGAATAGCCGCCGTGCTCCGTGGCGATGTTGTGGATCAGCTCCTGAATGAGGACGGTCTTGCCCACGCCGGCCCCGCCGAACAGACCGACCTTGCCGCCCTTGGTGTAGGGGCAGATCAGGTCGACGACCTTGATGCCGGTCTCCATGATCTCCGTCGAGCCTTCCTGCTCGTCGAAGCTCGGCGCGCTCCTGTGGATCGGCCAGCGTTCTTCGATGTGCGGGGCCTCCATGTTGTCGATCGGCTGCCCGAGCAGGTTGAACATGCGCCCGAGGCACTCCTCGCCGACCGGAACACGGATCGGGCTGCCGGTGTCGACGGCCTCGATGCCGCGCTTCAGGCCGTCCGTGGAACTCATCGCGACACAGCGCACGACGTCGTCGCCGATGTGCTGCGCGACCTCCGCGGTCAGCTCGATGTCGCCGGACTTGATCTCGATCGCGTTTAATAATGGCGGCAGACTGTCGTTGTCGAAACGGATGTCCAGAACGGGACCCATGATCTGCACGACAGTGCCCTTGTTGTTTGCTGCCATAGTTTCTGCTCCTTATGGAATATCGGTACTCTTACTGGTTCGCGCCTGCCACGATCTCCGTGATCTCCTGCGTGATCGCGCCCTGACGTGCGCGGTTGTACAGCAGGCTCAGGCTGTCGATCATTTCTTCCGCGTTGTCGGTCGCGGCTTCCATGGCCGTCCTGCGCGCGCCCTGCTCGGACGCGAACGATTCGCAGAGCGTGCCGAAAATGACGCCGCCGAGGTATTCGGGAATGATCGCCGCGAAGACCTCCTCCGGACCGGGCTCGTAGAGCACGCGGCCGCGGCGCATCAGTTCTTCCGACGCGCCCTCCTGCCCCTTCAGCATTTCGTCGTCCAGCGGCAGAAGCTTCTTCGTAACCGGCACCTGGGAGAGCATGGACCTGAACTCGGTGTAGACGACGTAGACTTCGTCGTACACGCCTTCCCCGAACTCCCGCGCGACCGTTTTCGCGGCCGTGAAGCAGTCGCCGACGGAAACGTCTTCCGCCTCGGCGTACTCTTCCGCCACGATGCGGTACCCGTGCTTCTTCGCGAATTCGACCGTACGCTTGCCGATCGGCAGGATGTACGGATCCTTCCCTGCCATCAGGTTCTGCGCGGCCTTCAGGACGTTGGCGTTATATCCTCCCGCAAGTCCCCGGTCGCCGCCGATCACGATGAAACAGGAATGCCTGATCTCTCTTTTCTCGAAGTACGGCGAAGAGAAATCTTCCGTGCCCCGTGCGATCTGCTGGAGCGTCGAATACAGGGTCTCGAAATACGGACGGCTGTTCTGCACGCGCGCCTGCGCCTTGCGCAGTTTGGAGGACGCGACCATTTCCATGGCTTTCGTGATCTGCTTCGTGCTTTCCATGCTGCGGATGCGGTTTTTGATGCCTTTCATCGACCCGCCTGCCATTTCACAGTCCTCCTTTAAGCCGCGCCGCCCTTGAAGCGTTTCTTGAATTCCTCGATCGCTTCCTTCAGATTCTCTTCGGTCTCAGGCGACAGCTCCTTCGATATCCGGATCGCGTCGCTGATGCTCGTGCCGAATGTATGCAGGTATCCGTAGAACCCGCGCTCGAACGCCGAGATCTCCTCGACCTCGATGTCCGCAAGATAACCGTTGACGACCGCATAGATGATGCAGACCTGATCCTCGACTGGGATCGGCGCATTGTTCTTCTGCTTCAGGACCTCCACGATGCGCGCGCCTTGCGCGAGCCTGTCCTTCGTGTCCTGGTCCAGGTCGGAGCCGAACTGCGCGAAGCTCTGCAGTTCGCGGTACTGCGAATACAGCAGCTTCAGCGAGCCCGCGACCTTCTTCAGCGCCTTGATCTGGGCGGCGCCGCCGACACGCGAGACCGAGATGCCGGGGTTGATGGCCGGCATGATGCCCGAGTGGAACAGCTCCGTCTCCAGGAAGATCTGGCCGTCAGTAATGGAAATGACGTTCGTCGGGATATA
>JAGDBR010000133.1 GCA_017958935.1 Lachnospiraceae bacterium
GCGCGCCTCGCGATGGAAGACCGGCATCCCGCGAAAATGCTCTGGACGACGGTCGATCTGACGGGGTACAATTTTGTACGTCAGTATTATACGGATCTTGGGGAAGGCATCAGCGTCAACCATCAGCGCTACGCGCTCGGCAAGCGGGAGCGACATACGACGACCGCGAACCCGATCATGTACGTCCTGAAACTCGTGCGGGAAGGCGCGAAGGACATCATGCTTGCGAACTGGCGCGCCCACAACGTCATGACGTCCCCCGGCGGACGCTCGAAGACCGACATCTCCGCCGACTGGACGGGCCAGGTCCGCGTCAACATCGAAGCGGATCTCGGCGTGCATTTCGCTTATTTCCAGGGAGAAGCCGGCAACATCGTCACGAGCACGGCCCTGCCGGAGGAGGTGGAACATCATCCGCCCGCGGATTATAAGGAATATGGGCGCGAACTCGCGACGCTCATGGAAAAGCAGCTGGACGAAGGATGGGAAGAGGTCAAGCCCGGCCCGATCAGGGTCGTCCAGGACACGCTCACCTCGAAGACCAACAAAGTCGAACTCGAATACGCGGAGGAAGCCCAGCGGATCATCGACGTCTGGAAGGCGACCGGCAGCAATGAGGAAGCGATGAAGATGGAAACGTCGCACCACATTCAGAGTCCGTACCACGCGGCGTACCTCGTCGCGCGGCCGAAGTGGAACGATACCGGCACGTTCGAGTTCTACGTCTGCTCGATCGGCGATTTCGCGTTCACGATGGCACCGTTCGAGACCTTCGATACGAACGGCGACTACGTTCATGAGAATTCCCCGACCAAATACACGATGGTCATGGGGTATTCCAACCACAGCCACAGCTATCTGCCGTCGGCGCAGGCCTTTGACTACGGCTGCTTCGAAGTGGATATGTGCTGGATGTCCCGCGGAACGGGCGAGGCGCTCGCCTCCAGATACGTGGAGATCCTGAACCGGCTCTATGGAAAAGATTAAGACGTTATCAGTCTTATTCATATATTAACCAAGAAACCATTAAAGCACCATTTGGTGGAAAGGAAGAGGGATATGGCAGAAAAAAAGAAGAAAAAAGGTCTTGCGTTATGGATCGCAATCGGCGCGGTCGCACTCGCAGGGCTCGGAGTCGGAGGATTCTTCCTGGCTAAGAACCTGGCAAACAAGCCGGCTGAAACCACGGAAGCGCCCACGACGGAAGAACCCACGACGGAAGACGTCGATTTCGGAGACTATCAAGTCTTCTGGAACATTGACCGTGACGAATACAACGGTCAATCCGAGATCGGCCTGTCTTCACGTACGCCGGATCCGACGGATGGTTATTATCACATCCTGTTCGCGGTCGACGGACGTTCAGTGATCCGGCTATGCGCGGATAAGGCACTCGTCAACAAGATCGAAGTTGAGCGGGCCATGGGCCTGAAGTTCGACGATCAGGGATTCATCGTTGACGTGATCAAGATCGATGAATTCACGGGCGGCTACGCATACGACGGCATGTACGTGACCTCGGCAAGCGAAACCGGCGAACTCGTCCTGAACTCTTCCGCATTGCTCGACGGCATGGATTTCGACGCGGAATTCGCGGAGAACGCGCGTGTCTTCGACGTGAGCGGCGCGCTGTACGATCCCGGCATGGAGATCCGCGTCGCCGACGTCAATCCGCGTGACCGCGTCGTCTGCATCAACGACAAAGAGGGCAAGGTCGCGTACGTCTTCGTCACGAGCCGGTTCATCACGGAGCCGTTGTACTTCAACGTTGAGCGGAAATATGATTCCGCGATCGCAACGACGACGCGTGAGCCGAACGAGGACGGTCTGTACGAATTCCTGCTGGCTGTGAACGGCGAGCAGAAGATGTTCTACACGAGATCCCGCACGGTCGCGACGGACATCGACAAGAACTCCAACTTCATCGTCGGTCTGCATTTTGACGCGGAAGGTCTCATTTCCGAAGTCTACGCGGCAACGAAGGCCTGCGGCGGCGGCGGTTACTTCGGCAGCTGGCACTGGGTCGAAAAGATCGCGGGCAATCAGTTGTCGGTCGCCCGGTACTCGGACGACACGCACGTCACCGGAACCCTCTCACCGGACTGCCGCGTCTTTGACGTTTCCGGTCTGTGGGGCTTCAAGGGCATGGAAGTGGAAGCCAGCTCCCTGAATTACTGGGATCAGATCATCGGCTTCCTGGATGCCGACAAGCAGATCAAGTACGTCTTCATCATGTACCGTCACGTCGAAGGCGAGGTCGTATTCGTCTATAACAAGCAGTACGATTCCGCGGCGAAGGTGACGAAGCGCGTTCCGGACGCGAACGGCAACTACTGGTATGAAGTCGAATCGGGCGGCACGATGCACAGATACCGCGTGACCGATAAGGATCTTGCGACCGCGATCGACGGCGGCGCGTCCTACATCGGCATCGACCTCGAAGGAGACCGGATCACCAAGGTCTATCCGGCACGTTCGAGAACCGGTAACTACGCGACGGGCGGCGGCTATACGATCACGGAAGTCCTGGGCGACGGGAAGTACATGACGACCCTGATCTCCACGACCTCCACGAGCGCAGGCGCAACCATAGAGCTCAAGGTTGAACCGGACGCGACGATCGTCAACATGAGCACCCGTTACACGAGCAACCTCGGCGAATACACGACGCTCCGGCTGGGCGACCGTGTTTACCCGATCCTGGATCCGTATCTGAAGGCGTCTTACGTTTTCATTACGAGCAGAATCTATCCCGGCTTTGACATTTACGCCAGAGTTTCGAGACAGTACAATACGACCACGAAGGAAACCACCCGTAAGCCGGATGACGAAGGATTCTACAACATCCCGGTTTCCTATCATGGAAAACAGATGGTCTTGAAGACCAAGGATAAAGCCGTCGCGACGAAGATCGACGCGGTCAGCGTCCCGTATCTCGCGATCGCGGTCAACGGCACGACGCCGTACAACGCGGACACGGTCTCAGCGGCCTGGGCCGCCGTAGGCGGTGTGCCCGGCGGCTACTATTACGTCACCAAGAAGAGCGGAAATACCGTCACGCTCCGTCAGAATGACGATCCCGCGAATCCGGGCGCAAGCTCCGGCTTCACGATGGCTGCAGACTGCGAAGTCTACAACATCGGCGGCGAATTCAACGTCTTCGGCGAAGCGACCACGATCCGCGTCGGCGACCGCGTTGCGGCGATGATCGGCACGGACAGCCTGGCGCACCTCGTTTACGTCGTCGGACGTAAGGGCACGGTCATTACCAAGAACTGCCCGGTCTGCGGCAAGGAAGTGCAGTGGACGAGCTTCGGCGGCACGTTCAAAGCAGGCGTCACGCACTACTATCTCGCAGGCGACCGCACCACGGTCACGCAGGCCAACACGGTGGGAGATCTGGAAGTCCACTTCGACCTGAACGGCAAGACCTGGACGACCGAGGACGGCGTGCGTTCGTTAGCACTTTATAATGAGAATTCGACGGTACGCATTTTCGATACCAGCAAGGCCAAGACCGGTACGATCAAGCCAAAGAAGGGTGCTGCGTCTGCATACGGCGCCTGCCTGTGGCTGCGGTACGGTTCGGACAAACTGTACATCGACGACGTATTGCTTGATTTCTCGGCCATGGATGCGGATAACGGCTATGGCGCGATCTGGGGTCCGTCGAACTCTTACATTGAGCTGAACAACGTCCGGATCAAGGCGGGTCACACGCAGTATGCCGCTGCCGTCGGCTCGGCGGGCGAACTGGTCCTGAACAACGTTGAGATCACCGGCGGCCAGGTCGATAAGTTCGGCACGATCTACATTCCGAGCCCGGGCGTGCTAACGCTGAAGGGCAAAGTCACGGTCACCGGCGGTACGAGGACGGATGACGGCTCGAACGCGAACATCTTCCTTGCGAAGGGCAGGAAGCTTTACATTAACGGTGAGCTGACGTCCGCAGAAGGCGCGATCGGCATCCGCATGGATTCGGAAGACGTCTTCACGGGTCCTGACTGCGCGACTTACGCAAGCGCCTTTACCGCGGATCTTCCGGGCGGCACGATCGTCACCGCATCCGGCGACGCGCTTGCCATTCGGTTCGCGCTGTCGGGCATCGAGTTTGAGGAAGAGAGCATTTCCGTCGCGGTCGGCGAAGCGGCAACGGTGGTAGTCAACCAGCTGCCTTCTCCGATCGAGGGCACGGTCATCACGCTGAC
>JAGDBR010000134.1 GCA_017958935.1 Lachnospiraceae bacterium
AATGAACTGGAACCGGGAGACCATGAACTGACGCTGTTGTTCGGCGATCAGGAGGTCACGGCGCGCTTCACCGTGCTGGAGCACGAGGAGGAATCTTCGGAAGAGGTGCCGACGGAACCGACGGAAGAACTGCCGACGGAGCCGACGGAAGAACTGCCGACGGAACCGACGGAAGAGCTGCCGACGGAGCTGACAGACGCGCCCGCACCGACGGAGCCGATCGACACGTCGGCCGTCGAGAACCGGCGGCTCGGACCGTTCTGGGTGTCGCTGGTCGCATTGCTGGGCATCGGCCTGCTGATCTATTACCGGATCATGAAGCGCGGAGAGCCGAAGAACGTGTATGTCGCGCCGCCCGAAAAGGATCCGCAGACGATCGCGTCTCAGCTTGCGGTGGATGCCGGCCTGATGAGCCCGGCCGCACAGGCGAAGATCGAAGAAACGGTCGAAGAGCGGACGGCGGAAGCGGACGAAAAGGCGACGAACGCGGAAGAGAGCACGGCGGACCCGGCGAAACTGACCGAGGATCCTGCGGAAAGCACCGATGCAGACGCGCCGGAAGCGACGGCGGAAGAAGTGAAAGAATAAGAGGCTCCGTGAAAGCGGAAGTATAGGAAAAGCGGCGTGCATGACACGCCGCTTTTTCGTGGAGCAGGCGGGAGTCGAACCCGCGTCCGAAAACCCCTCCGCCGGACTTTCTACCATCATAGCTTATCTACTTCTATTCCCGCAAGCGTACCCCGGTAAGCAGGGGACGCTGTTTAGGTAGCTTCATGGATCCGTCTCTGCGGCAAAGCTTACGCAGAGCAGTTCCCCGTAAAGTCGACGGTAAGCATCCGCTGTACGGGAACAGGGGAGTTACCGCGCTGCATTAAGCAGCGTATGCTAAATTATCTTCAGCGTTTATGTTTAGATTTCCGGCTTTTTACATGTATCGGTACATGGATGGCTTATCCGGGTTTAAAGTCCCCGTCGAATCCGGTACTACCCCGGACTCACGCATCATAGCAGAAACCGCGGGAAAAATCAAGCGGTGCCTGCACGAAACTATAACTTGCAAACGGCACCGTTTCCGTGCTAAAATATGACTATCTGTATACATCTACCGACACGGAGACAGACAATGGTTTTTAAGATCATTTTTCAAAATCTCATCGGCTTCGATCTGATGATCATCATCGTGGGCATCCTGAACGGCGTGTGCTACTATTTCGTCAGGAAATTCGCGGATCAGCTGTACAAAAAACTGCACCTGCAGTTCTTCGTGCCGTCGCATTCGAACGATCACGAAACGATCCCGCAGAAGTTCGACGCGAAGGAAGAGGAAGAGATCGTCAGTCTCAGGAAGAAGGCGGAAGCACTGTACGCGGTGTTCGTCAATGTGACCGCGATCTTCCCGCTGCTCGGCATCCTCGGCACGGTGCTTTCACTGATCCCGCTGGTCTCGCAGATGGCCGCGTTCGAGACGAATTTCTTCGCGGCGCTGACCTCGACCTTCTGGGGCCTTGTGTTCGCGATCGTGTTCAAGCTGCTCGACGGTTTCCTGTCCGCCCGCATGGAGGACAATGAAAAGAGCGTGGAACTGTTCCTCGCCCGTTTCCAGGACAGGATCGAGGCGGAGAAGAACGGTACCGAGACCGCGCCGGCGAAGAAGAAGGAAGGCGCGAAGGAGAAGGCGTGAAAAAGCGGCAGATCTTCATCGAACTGACGTCGCTGCTGGACGTGATCCTGATCATGCTGTTCATGGTCATGGTCCGGGCCGAAGGCAAGACGACGGAGGCGATGGACAATGCAAAACAGAATGAAGCCGCGCTGGAAACGCTGAGCGGCGAATATGCCGCGCTCGAGAGCGCCTACGCGGAAAAGGCTTCGGAGGCTGAAGGCCTGAAAGAAGCGCTGGACGAAGCGAACAGCCTGCTCTTGTCGCGCGACCTCGTCGCCGAGAACAGCGACATCCTGACCGTGTTCGTCCGCGAAGACCGGCTGATCGTCGTGCGCGCCGAAGGCCGGCAGAACCAGGCGATCTCCTATGACTGGGAGGAACCCGCGTACGCGTACAACAAACTGAAGGCGGCGCTGAAGGACTGGACAGACCGCGCGGGCGACAAGAGCCTGTTCTTCGTCTTCCAGTATGACCGCGAGCAGATCTATTACAACGAATACGAGATGATCCGGAACACTGTTCAGGAACTGAAGAACGACCTGAAGAAAGAGAACCGGTCCTTCAATTACATTGAGATGGACGTCCGGCCGGGCGTGTAAAGGAGGTTATCATGGCAAACGAAAAAAAAGCGAAACGTTCCGAACCGAAGCGGGGCGGCGGCGGAAAGACGGTAGCGGCGGTGGCGATCGCGGCGCTTTTGCTGGGCGGCGGCGGATACTACGGCTTAAGCGGCGACGGCATGGGGATCCTGCCGGATCACGGATTCGATCCGGGCAGCCCGGACGTGATCACGACCGCGGAGCCGGCGTCGGACGTCACGACGCAGGAAGCGTCCGAAAAGCAGGACGACGTCCTGTCGATCCGGGTCGCGGAAGAGAAGGTCTATTACGAGGGCGCGGAGATCGCCGTCACGGCTTTCGAAGAGGCGATCCTGAAGGATTACAGAGACGGCCTCTCGATCACGCTGCAGGACGATCACGCCGTCAAGGCGACCTATGACCAGATCAAGGCGGTCCTTGACAGGCTCGGCTACAAATATACGGAAGAATAAACCCGGAAACGGTGCGGTCTTCGTGCGGTTTTCCGTGCGCGTCCTTGCCAAAGAAGGGTGCCTGTGCTATACTTATTCGGTTATGCGACAGGCTTTCATGACAGAAGGAGAACTCTTCAAATGCGTGTAAAACGATTCAAACTGAACGTCGATTATTCTCCGGTGGGCCTTCAGCCGACGGATACCGTGCCGCGGCTCGACGCCTACCTGCTTGACGACGCCGTCAACAATTTCAAACGCAAGGCGGTGGTCATCTGCCCGGGCGGCGGCTACAACCATCTCGCGGTCCGCGAGGGCGAGCCCGTCGCGATGCAGTATCTGTCCGCGGGCGTCCAGGCGTTCGTGCTCTGGTACAGCATCAAGCCCGCGATCTTCCCGATGCAGCTGATGGAGCTTGCGACAGCCGTCAAGACGGTGAGAGAGCATGCGGAAGAGTGGAACATCGATCCCGATCAGATCTATGTCGCCGGCTTCTCCGCGGGCGGCAATCTGGCCGCGACCCTCGCCACGATGTGGCATGAGGAGTTCCTGACGAAGTCCCTCGGCGTCACGGCCGAAGAGATCCGCCCGAACGGCCAGATCCTCGGCTATTCGGTCGTCCATTTCAACGACCGCTACCATGAGGGACGCCACGTGGACCTGCTGGACGGCCTGTCGCCGGAATTCTACGAGATCACCGACCTGCCGAAGCGCGTCAGCGCACTGACGCCGCCGGCTTTCATGTGGGCGACCTGGACCGACACGCGCGTGCCGATCGAGAATTCGCTTTCGTACGCGGACGCGCTCCGGAAAAACGGCATCTCCTGCGAAATGCACATTTTCAAGCAGGGCCCGCACGGCATGGCGCTCGCGACGCGCGAGACGAAGATGGCGGATACGGATCCGAACGCCGAGATCAGCGTCGATCCGAACGTGGCCCTCTGGGTCATGCTGGCCGTCAACTGGCTGAACACATTCTGACGGGGAGGGAGACATGAAATACGGTCGCATCCATTTGAACATCGACTATTCCGCGGCAGGCATCGATGCCTCCGACAAATATACGCTGGCGCCCGATTCGGACGTCCCGTGCCCCGGCAAGGTGGCCGGGAACCATCCGTTCCTGGACTGCTATCTGCTGGATGACGCGCTGAACAGCTTCAAGCGGCGCGCGGTCATCATCTGCCCGGGCGGCGCCTATCATTTCACATCGACGCGCGAAGCCGAGGCCGTCGCGATGAAGTTCCTCGCGAAGGGCGTCCAGGCGTTCATCCTCTGGTATTCCGTCGAGCCGGCCGTTTTCCCGATGGCGCTGATGGAACTTGCGACCGCGGTGAAGCTGGTCCGCGACCGCGCCGGCGAATGGGGCATCGCGCCCGACAAGATCGCCGTCATGGGCTTCTCCGCCGGCGGTCATCTGGCGGGCTCTCTGTCCGTCATGTGGAACAAGGGATTCCTGGCGCAGACGCTGGGCGTTCCGGCCGAAGAGATCCGGCCCGACGGCTCGATCCTGTGCTATCCGGTCATCACGTCCGGTGAAAAGACGCACCGCGGCTCGATCGAGAATCTGCTGCGCGGCCTGTCCGACGACTATCTGGAACTGACTTCGCTCGAAAAGCAGGTCGATGCCGATACGCCGCCGACCTTCATCTGGCATACCTGGACCGACGAGATGGTCCCGGTCGAGAATTCGCTGTATTACATGCTCGCGCTGAAGGAACACGATATTTCCTGCGAGGCGCACATCTATAAAGAGGGGCCTCACGGCATTTCACTCGCGAACCGCGAGACCGCGCGCGACCCTGTCGCCGGCAGCATCGTGCCCGAGGCGCAGGACTGGATCGACCATGCCGTCATATGGCTTAAAAATCTGTAAGGAAGGCCATTCCATCAGTGAAAGATCTATTTAAAAGCAAAGGCTTTACGGTCGGCTTCATCCTGCTGGCGCTGCTGATCATCGCCCTCCTGACGGTGCTGATCTACCTGCTGTCCGGCCACGGACCGGGCAGTCAGCCGGTGCTGTCGTCGTACAGCGGTGAAGAGCGGACGCCGGAGATCCGGACCGATCCCGAGGAGGACAATACCGGAAATCCGGACCTGGTCAGCCAGAGCGAGAGCGAATCGGAAACGGTAACGGAATCGGAAGAGGAAACGGAACCGTCTGACGAGGAGAGCAGCGAAGAGGATTCGGAAGCGCCGACGGAGAACGCGGTGTCGGATTTCCGTCCGCTGCTGCCCGATGAGGAGCCGAAATACCCGGTCCTGAACAAGGTGATTCCGGAGAAGGGAACGCTTTCCGTCCACCGGGCGGAGGGGCTCATTTTCCACACGCAGCCGAAGTTCGACGGACACGACGAGAATGACAACATCATCGTGAACGACGGCGACTTCCCCGTGATCGGCAAGATCTTCATCCTCGGGAACGACGGAACGCCCGCGATGATGCTGAAGACCGAGACCAACTATTTCGTCACGAGCGATCCCGGCCTCGTGAGCTACCGTGCGGACCGGACGATGTTCGCCCCGAACAGCCGCTTCACCGGCAAGTACGGGAGCAGCGACGGCAAGGGCCTGGTCGTCCAGGTCTTCGCCGAAGACGGGAATCACGTCTGCTTCACGATCTACAACGACAGCAACGGCATTGAGACGCCGGCGCTGTCGAACGTCGTGGCCGAGTACGAAGAAGCGGGCTGGGGCAATTTCGAATTCAAGTATACCGACGGAAAGACTTACGACGGCATGATCGAATTCCATCAGGCCGCCGGGACGGTCCAGGTGGAGATCAATCTTCCGATCGCCTGCGAATTCGAAACAGGCAGCAAGAGTTATATCCTGCTGAACCACGACTGACGGTCGCGGAATGAAAGCAGTTACCCTTTAAGGAGGACAAATGTTCCCGATCCTGGAATGCCGTCTTTTGACGGACAAGATCTATTTCATGAAAGTCCTGGCACCGCGCGTCGCGAAGCGGGCGCTGCCGGGCCAGTTCATCATTGCGAAAACGGGCGAGACCGGCGAACGGATCCCGCTGACGATCTGCGATTACGACAGTGAGGCCGGGACGGTCTCGATCGTCTTCCAGACGGTCGGCGTGTCGACCCTGCGGTTCGCCGGACTGAAGGAAGGCGACGCGTTCGACGATTTCGTCGGCCCGCTCGGCCGGCCGTCGGACCTTGTCGAAGAAGATCCCGAAACGCTGAAAAAGAAGCGCATCCTGTTCGTCGCGGGCGGCGTCGGCACGGCGCCGGTCTATCCGCAGGCGAAGTGGATGAAGGAGCACGGCGTGGATGTGGACGTCATCATCGGCGCCCGCAACAAGGACCTGATCTTCTTCGAGGAAGAGATGCGAAAAGTCGCTGACGTCTACGTCTGCACGGACGACGGAAGCTACGGCTTCAAGGGCAATACCTGCGACATGATCCGCGAGCTGTACGCGCGCGGCAAGGTCTATGACCACTGCGTCGCGATCGGTCCCTGCATCATGATGAAATTCGTGTGCCTGCTGACGAAGGAACTGGGCCTTCCGACCGTCGTTTCGATGAATCC
>JAGDBR010000135.1 GCA_017958935.1 Lachnospiraceae bacterium
ACTGCTACGGCGCGAACGACGTGACCGAAGGCGTCGCGATCATGTGGAAGGAAAACGTCGACATCTCCATCACCGGCAACTCCACGAACCCGACCCGTTTCCAGCATCCGGTCGCAGGCACCTACAAGAAGGAGCGCCTCGAAGCCGGGAAGAAGTACTTCTCGGTCGCTTCCGGCGGCGGCACGGGCCGTACGCTTCATCCGGACAACATGGCAGCCGGCCCCGCCTCCTACGGCATGACCGATACCATGGGCCGCATGCACAGCGATGCGCAGTTCGCGGGCTCTTCCTCCGTCCCGGCGCACGTCGAGATGATGGGTCTGATCGGCGCGGGCAACAACCCGATGGTCGGCATGACCGTCTCGGTCGCCGTCGCGGTCGAGGAAGCGGCGAAGGCCGGCAAGTTCTGAGGCTTCACGGCCCGGAACGGCAGCGGTCGATGACCTGCTGAAGATCACCGAATGAGCACGTCAGTGCGCTGCGGCATGCGTGCCGGCAGGACGCACCGGCGTGCTCATTTTCATTCCGCGCGGCTTTGAAGCCGCAAAAAGGAGACCCCTATGCTGAAAAAGATTACTGCCTTGTTTCTCGCGGCGGTCCTGGCGCTGAGCGCGGGCTGCACGAAGACGGATCCGACGAAGGATACGGGCACGCCGGCCCCCGAGACCACGGCGCCGGCGACCGAAGCCCCGGCGACGGAAGCGCCGTCGACCGAAGCGCCGACCGAGCCCCCGGTCGACAAGCAGGCTTTCTATGAAGAGCTGTT
Source organism: Lachnospiraceae bacterium (assembly GCA_017958935.1). The sequence goes on from JAGDBR010000135.1 coordinate 767, forward strand.
CCGCAAGAAGGAAGTCCGGTACGCGGGCGAGTCCATGAAGATCGTCACGGACGCAGAAGAGGAGGGCCTGCTTCAGGAGATCCGCTTCGAGACGGCCGGACAGGATAGCATGATGCTGATCCGGAACGAACTGACAGGCGCGGGCTACGGCGTCTATAGTGTCGGAAAAGACCGCTATCTGTACGGAAAACTCAGGGACGAGACCGGTTCGTACGTCGAAAAGCTGCTCGTCATCAGCGACCCGGATTTCGACATGGGCGAAGAGGACAAGCCGGATCTGGACTTCGACGAAGCGGAGGGCGACTACAGGATCGAATACGCCGGAACGACGGATGACGGCCTGGACGAGGTCCTTTATTACGATCCCGAGGAAGAAGGCGCGATCAGCCTTTTCTTCAACAAAGACGCGAAGGTGGAGCGCATCGGGATGGAGAGCGCGGAAGAGGAAGGCGCTCAGCCGGTCTCGATGGTCTTCTATGACGTCGACAGGATCGCGCTTCCGGAAAACGTGACCGCGGAGGAAGCCGAACCGGAGACGCTGATGACGTTCCTGATGATGTGCCTGTTCAGCATGGTGCCGGAAGACGCCTGGCAGACAGAGGAAAGCAGCGAGGCGCCGGAGACGGATCCCCCGGTCGCATCCGTTCCGTCCATCGAGGACATGTTCCTGGCTGACCGGGATCTGCAGATCGACTACCATGACGACGGTTCCGTGACCTACCGGTTCGACAAGCTGCCGTATGACGCTCAGGGCATCCAGAACTGCATGTGGACCTGCGGCATGTTGCCGGAGAACACCGCGGCGTTCTTCATTGCCGCGATGCACGCCTACGGGCAGGATCCCGATCAGGGCGACGAGATGATCAGGCGCCTGATGGATCCGGACACAACGCTCACCGCGCGCCAGTTCATCACGAGCCAGCTGGTGGAGAAGCCGTATCTGTGCGAGGTCTATTTCCTCGGCGTGGACCTGAAGAAGGTCAAGACCGCGGAAGCGCCCTGCACGGTGAAGGTCACCGTCGCCGGTGCCGGCGATCCGGGCTACACGAACGTCAAGGTCTATTCGGACGCGGTCGGCGGCGAACGCACGATCACGCTGAAGAACATCGGTGAGGACTATTACGTCGTCAGATGTCCGGAACTGCTGTTATCGATCGGGGATCTGCCGTACTGACGGATGCCCCGAAAAGGAGGATGCCATGAACGCAAAGAATCTCGACAACGTATTGAAGCGCATCATCGACAAAGGAGACTGCGCCGGGAACGGGCTGGTCGTCTACAGGGACGGCGCGTGCGTTTACGAGAACGCCGCGGGCCTTTCGCTGATCGAAGAAGACCGGCCGATGGAAGTCGGCACGCTGTTCAGGATCTATTCGGTCACGAAGGTCGTGACGGTCGTCGCGGCCCTGCAGCTTTATGAACAGGGCCTGTTCACGCTGGACACGCCGGTCGCGGAGTTCCTCCCGGCTTTCCGGGACATGGTCGTCTGCGACACCGACCCCCGGGGCGACACGGTCTTAAGACCCGCGAAGAACCCGCTCCTCATGCGGCACCTGTTCTCGCAGACGTCCGGCATCACGAGCAAGGGCTATGCGGCGACCTCGATCTGCGGCCAGTACCACAAGATCGCGAATGACGAACTGACAGAGCGGACCGGCGGGAAGTTCACCGTGGAAGATCTGGTGGACGCGATCGCTAAGACGCCGCTCGCGTTCGATCCGGGCACGCATTTCCATTACGGGAACAGTTTCGAAGTGCTGGCGAGGATCGTCGAGGTCCTGTCGGGACAGACGTTCGGAGAATACCTGAAGAAAAACATCTTCGATCCGCTCGGCATGAACGACACGGCGTTCCGGATGCCCGACGACGTGCTGAAGAGCCGGCTCGCGGGCTATTACAAGGTGGAGGACGGGAAGTTCGTTCTGCAGGACGCGGATGAGAATTATCATGAGGGCGCGACCTTCGAGGCGGCGTCCGGCGGGCTTCTCTCGACGATGCACGACGTCGCGAAGTTCGGCTCGGCCCTGGCCTGCGGTACCTTCAACGGTGTCCGCATCCTAAAGGACGAGACGGTCTGGCTGGTGCGCCAGAATTTCCTGGAGGGGGACGCGCTGTACGATTTCGACACGCGCTACCGTTCGCACGGCATGGACTTCAAGGGCTACGGCTACGGCCTCGGCGTGAGGACGCTGCTGGATCCGGTGAAGGCCGGCACGATCGCGAATCCGGGTGAATTCGGCTGGTACGGCATGACGGGCAACCTCCTGATCGTCGACCAGAACGAAGGCCTGTGCGCGGTCTACCTGCATCAGACGGCCCCGTTCAACGGAAAGGACATCTTTGCGAAGATCCGCGACACGGTGTACGCGTCTCTCGACGAAGACTGAAGACATCCAAAGCAAAAAACTGCCGCATCGAAGGATGCTGCCCGGTTCTCCGGGAACGTCCTCTGATGCGGCAGTTTGCTGTCTTAAGGTGCGGTCAGCGGAACTTTTTCAAGCGCCGCAGGACTTCCGCGACGGGGAGTCCCATGACCGTGTAGAAATCGCCCTCGATGCTTTGCACGAGGAAGGCGCCGGCGCCCTGGATGCCGTACGCGCCGGCCTTGTCCATCGGATCGCCGGTGCGCACATAGGCCCAAAGATCTTCGTCCGTGTGGTCGTAGAAGCGGACCTTCGTGGACGAGGTGAACGATTCGGTCTTGTCCGAGGACAGGATCGCGACGCCGGTATGGACTGTGTGGACGGCGCCGGAAAGCCGCCGGAGCATCCGGAAGGCCTCTTCCTCGTCCTGCGGTTTGCCGAGGACTTCTCCGTCAATCTCGACGACGGTGTCGCTGCCGAGCACGACGTCGTTCGGGTGCGATTCGAGGATGGCCTGCGCTTTCTGCAGCGCGAGCAGGCGCGGGATCTCGGACGCGGGCGTTCCCTCCGGGACCGTCTCGTCGATGTATGCGGGGATGCATTTGAATTCAAGTCCCGCCATGGCCAGAAGCTGCCTTCTGCGCGGGGACTGGGATGCCAGGATGAGCATGAGAGACCTCTTTTCGTATCGGTGATGCCGCGGGCGTCTTTTACCCGCCGGGCGCCCGCGGACGCGTCCTTCGTAAAAACGCGGCGGGTATGCAATAATGTATCACGGATCGGCGGGAAACGCAAGCACTCCCGGCGCCCCGCGCAAAAAAATAGCCAAACAATGCGACCGTTTCCGCGGGATTTTGAGCGGCTTGCCGCATTGACACAGACCGGCTGTTTCCCGTATACTGGACATATGAAAAAATGAGACAGATTCTTTGCAACTGACGGCAGGAGCGGAGCACCGCGAAGGAACAAAGAACCCAAATCTGCCGGCCGTCTGGGCGCACTGAAAACGAACGTTTGAGGTGGGCTCATTTTACTTTTTTAAGGGGATTTTGCAATGAAAAAAGTAGGGATCCTGATGGGGAGCGACAGCGACCTGCCCGTCGTGCAGAAAGCGGCCGACACGCTGAAGGCGCTCGGCATTCCGTACGAGGCGCATATCTATTCCGCACACCGGACGCCCGCGCAGGCGCGGGATTTCGCGGCCGGCGCGCGGCAGAACGGCTTCGGCGTGCTCATTGCCGCGGCCGGCATGGCGGCGCACCTTGCGGGCGCCCTGGCCGCGAACACGACGCTGCCGGTGATCGGCATTCCACTGAGATCCTCGGTGCTGGACGGCATGGACGCGCTGCTTGCGACGGTCCAGATGCCGCGGGGCATCCCGGTCGCGACGGTCGCGATCGACGGCGCGGTGAACGCGGCGCTTCTGGCCGCCCAGATCCTGGCCGTGGAGGATCAGGAACTTGCGCAGAAGCTGGATGAGCGGCGCGCGGTCGAAGCAGCGAACGTCCTGATGAAGGACGGCCGTCTGGAACTCTGACAAACACGAACGATCGACAAACTGACATAAAGGAGCGTACGAAAATGGCTGACAAGCTGATCTACACCGGCAAGACGAAAAATGTCTATGCGCTGGAAAACGGCAACTACCTGCTGAAGTTCAAGGACGACTGCACCGGCAAGGACGGCGTCTTCGATCCGGGTGAGAATTCGATCGGACTGACGATCGAGGGCGTGGGCGACGTCAACCTGCGCATGTCCGTGTACTTCTTCGAGAAACTGAAGGAAGCCGGCATCCCGACACATTACGTCAAGGCGAACCTCGAAGACACGACGATGGAAGTGCTTCCGGCGAAGGTCTTCGGCAAGGGCCTCGAAGTCATCTGCAGGCTCCGCGCGGTCGGCAGCTTCTTCCGCCGCTACGGCGAGTATGTGGAGAACGGGGCGGTCCTGCCTTCCTACGTCGAGATGACGTTCAAGAACGACGAGAAGGGCGATCCGCTCGTCACGAAGGACGGCCTGGTCGTCCTGGGCGTCATGAACGAGAAGCAGTACGACGACATCAAGGCGGAAACGCAGGCAATCACGGCGGTCGTCGCCGACGAGATGGCGAAGCGCGGCATGGAACTGTACGACATCAAGTTCGAGTTCGGATACGATGCGAACGGAGACGTCATGCTGATCGACGAGATCGCGTCGGGCAACATGCGTGTGTACAAGGATGGCGAATACGTGCAGCCGATGACCCTGTCGAAACTGTTTTTTGAAAATTGATCTATGGGCGGTTTTTTCGGTATTACTGAACGGCGGGACTGCCTGGCCGATGTCTTTTTCGGGGTGGATTACCACTCCCATTTAGGCACGCGCCGGGCGGGTCTCGCCGTTTTTGACAAGGAGCGCGGTCTGCAGCGCTCGATCCACAACATTGAGAACGCGCCGTTCAGGACGAAGTTCGCGGACGTTTTCCGCGAGATGAGCGGCACGAGCGCGATCGGCTGCATCAGCGACATGGATCCGCAGCCGCTGCTGGTCCGCTCGAAGCTCGGCACCTACGCGATCTGCATCACCGGCGTCGTGAATAACGCGGACGCCCTGATCCGGGATTACCTGGATACAGGCGCGCATTTCGAGGTCATGAGCGGCGGCGCGGTCAACGCGACCGAGCTCGTGGCGGCCCTGATCGGCCGTAAGGACAGCTTCGTCGAAGGCATCCGTTTCGCGCACGCGGTGATCGAAGGCACGGCCTCGATCCTGATCCTGCAGTCCGACGGCAGCCTGATCACGGCCCGCGACCGGTTCGGCCGCCTGCCCGTGCACATCGGGAAGAATGCGGACGGCCGCGCGGTCAGCTTCGAATCCTTCGCCTATCAGAAGCTCGGTTTCGAGGATGAGCTGGAGCTCGTCCCCGGCGAGATCGTGCGCGTCATGCCCGACGGCGTCGAACAGCTGTCCCCGCCCGGGAAGGCGAAGCGCGTCTGCGCGTTCCTCTGGAGCTATTACGGCTATCCCACCTCGACGTACGAGGGCATCAGCGTCGAAGCCATGCGGTACCGGAACGGCCGGATCATGGCCGAGAACGACAAGGCTTCGGGCTTCTGCGGATCGATCGACTACATCGGCGGCGTCCCGGATTCGGGCACGCCTCATGCGATCGGCTACGCCAATGAGAGCGGCATCCCGTTCGCGCGCGCCTTCATCAAATACACGCCGACCTGGTCCAGAAGCTTCACGCCGCCGGCCCAGGCGGAGCGCGAGCGCATCGCGAAGATGAAGCAGATCCCGGTGCACGAGCTGATCCAGGGACAGAACCTGCTGTTCGTCGACGATTCGATCGTCCGCGGCACGCAGCTGAAGGAGACGGTCGAATTCCTGTACGAGAACGGCGCGAAGTCGGTCCATATGCGGTCCGCCTGCCCGCCGATCATGTACGGCTGCAAGTTCCTGAATTTCTCGCGGGCGACCTCGGATCTCGAGCTGATCGCGCGGCGCGTGATCGCGGAGCTCGAGGGAGAGGAAGGCTTCGAACACATTGACGAATACAGCCGTTCCGACACGGAACGCGGGAAGAAGCTGCGGCAGACGATCTGCGAAAAGCTGCACTTCTCGTCGCTGGAGTTCCAGACGCTCGACGGCGTCGTGAAGGCGATCGGCCTTCCGGAAGAGGAACTCTGCACCTACTGCTGGAACGGGAAGGAATAAACTCCGGCGGCGCACGCGCCCGGCCGGACAGACCCGGAAAGGGGAAGTCATGAACACGAAATCCAAGTCGGACGCTTACGCGGCAGCGGGCGTCGACATCACGGCCGGCTCCAGGGCCGTGGAGCTGATGAAAGCCCATATCGCACGTACGCTGACGGCGGGTGTGTCGGGGGACGTCGGCGGCTTCGGCGGCCTGTTCGAGCTCGACACGGCGGGCATGGAAAAGCCCGTGCTCGTCTCCGGGACGGACGGCGTCGGCACGAAGCTGAAGCTGGCGTTTTTGATGGACAAGCATGACACGGTCGGCATCGACTGCGTCGCGATGTGCGTGAACGACGTGCTGTGCTGCGGCGCGAAACCGCTGTTCTTCCTCGATTACATTGCCTGCGGGAAGAACGTGCCGGAGAAGATCGCGGACCTCGTCGGCGGCGTCGCGGAGGGCTGCGTGCAGGCCGGCGCCGCGCTGATCGGCGGAGAGACGGCGGAAATGCCGGGCTTCTATCCGGAGGACGAATACGACCTGGCCGGCTATTCCACGGGCATAGTGGACAAAGGGCGCATCATCGACAACAACACCAT
>JAGDBR010000136.1 GCA_017958935.1 Lachnospiraceae bacterium
GCCGACGAACATCTCGACGAAGTCGGAGCCCGACAGCGAGAAGAACGGGCAATGCGCCTCGCCGGCGACCGCCTTCGCGAGCAGCGTCTTGCCGGTGCCCGGAGGGCCGACGAGCAGGGCACCCTTCGGCAGTTTCGCACCGATCTTCGTATATTTCTGCGGGTTATGCAGGAAGTCGACGATCTCCGTCAGGGATTCCTTCGCTTCCTCCTCGCCCGCGACGTCCGCGAACGTGATGCCGGTATCCTTCTGCGAATGCTTCTTCGCATTCGATTTGCCGACGCTGAAGATGCCGCCGCCGGACCCCATGCCGGCGCCCATGCGCCGCGTCATGAAGACGAAGAACCCGACCAGCAGCAGGATCGGCAGGATATAGATCAGGAAATACTCCATGAAGCTCGACGACCGCTGTCCGTAGAACTTCACGCTGTTAGCTTCCAGCAGCTGCACGATCTCCGTGTCCGGCATGTAAGCCGTGTAATACGTCTTCGAGTCGTCCTTCAGCTTGATCGTCCACTCGCTGCCGTCGTTCAGGACCGCTTCCTCGACCTTCCCGCTCTTGATGTTCTTCACGAACTCGTCGTAGCTCATCTGCTGCGTGAACTGGTTCGTGATCGCGGAAAAGATGCGCGAGCCGCCGAACATCATGATGATCATGACCATGAGGATGGCGATGATCACCGGGAGATTCGGCTTGCCGCGTTTGTTCCGGTCCTGGTTGTCGTTCATGTTCTCATTCAATTCCGTTTCCCTCCTGCAGTCTTTCCAGCGCTTCGCCGACCATCATGCCGGCCAGGCGGTAGCGCTCCTTCAGGTATTTCGGAAGTTTTCCGTGTTCCGAGCGGGATTCGTCCATGTTATGGCGAAGGTCCGCGTACTTGACCGAAAGCGCGGCTTCGTTTCCCGAACGGATCACCTTCTCGATGTAGCGCGCGTAAGGTTCGGCCTTGTCGCGCGTCAGGATCTTCACTGCTTCCACGATCCCGGCCGGAATGCCTTCACGCAGCAGGTCCTCCGCCGTCAGATCCGTATCCTCCAGCACGTCGTGCAGCAGCGCGATCGCCGTCTTCGTCTCGTCGGGCATCTCTTCCGCCAGGTGCAGCGGATGACAGATATAAGGCACGTTTCCGCGGTCGAACGCGCCGGCATGCGCGTTATATGCGATGCGGATCGCTCTCTTCGTCAGCTCCGTATAGATCATGGACCGCTTCCCCTCAGTGAATGTCGCATTGCTCCCTCATATACTCCATGGCGCGCTTCTCGATGACGATGCGCGACAGATAGCCTTTTCCGTAGTAATCGATGTACTTCGCGTTGTCCTCGCTGCCCGTGATCTCCGGGAAGTCCGCTTCACCGACCTCCCAGCCTTCCTGCTCCGCAATGGCCTGGTAGAACACGACCGGCGTGACCTCCGTGCGGACGAAGCCGTCCATGTCCTCGTCGCTGTAGCCGAGGATCGTCTGGTAGGTATCGATGTCGATGCCGTAGGTCATGTAGAACGCCAGGCTGACGAGCTTCCTGCCGAGATTCTTCACGGTGTCCGGATATTCCTTCAGCTCCAGGCCGTACGCGTACTCGGCGATCGCCTGGTTGATCTTGTAATCGGTCAGGGATTCCTTAATGAAGGCGCGCAGCGCTTCCACCGATTCGATGTCCCCGTCTTCCGCCCCGAAATACGTCTTGATCTCTTCCTGATGGGCTGCGATGAACTCGCCGCTCAGCTCAGGCGTGATCTTGACGGAATGGACCGTGATCGTGAAGGTCGCGTCTTTTCCCGCATAGTCCGGGTTGTTCGGATAAGGCACCGGGAAGGTGACCTCGATGTCGAACTCTTCGCCCGGATGATGGCCGATCAGCTGGTCCTGGAAATCGTCGATGTAGCCGACGCCGCCGGCTTCGATCTCCACGTTGACCGCGGTGCCGCCGGAGAACGCGATGTCGCCGAATTTACCCTCGTAATCCGCGACCAGGATGTCTCCCTTTTTGATCGTATATTCGGGATCCTCGATCTGTTCCGCCACGCTGCTCAGGAACGCTTCGATCTCCTCGTCGACTTCCTCGTCCTTGCCCGCGTAGTCCGCCCGCAGGAAAGTGACCTGCGAGAAATCCGGGAGGTCGATCAGGTCGCCCGCCGTGACGCCGGCGATGAAGCCGTTGTCATTCGTCAGGTAACTGAAATCTTCCGGTCCGGGGACCCATTCTTCCGGTGCGGCGGACGGGTCTTCCGCCGAAGGTGCGGCGGAAGGATCCTGCGTTCCGGGCGCGGAAGAAGGCTCTTCCGACGGGTTTTCCGTGCTCTGGGGCGCCGGTTCGGACGAAGCGGCCGGTTTTGAGCATGCCGCCAGCGAGAGCGCCATGCACAGCGAGAGTAAAACTGCGAGTAACTTCTTGTTCATTGATTTCTGTCTTTCTTACTTATTCTTTTCCATTTCAACGTGCGCTTCCAGTCCGCGCTCGTATTCCTCGGGGTCGACCGGCAGCGTCACCTCGCGGTGCTCCCAGCCGGACAGGTAGGCGCCCGTCGCGACGCTCAGCGCGTTCAGGCCTTCTTCGCCCGGCGCGACCAGCTGATCGCCGAAAAGGATCGCGCGCGCGAAATTCTCGAGCATGTCGCCGCGGTCCAGCACGGTCGGGCAGTCGAATACGATCGGCTCCTCGCGCTTCAGCAGCGCGGCATTGTTGATCTGCGCGGTCTTCCGGTAATTCGTGGAATCCTCGAACTTCTGGTAGATCACCTGGGTGCCCTGGACGTTGATCGAGCCCTGCGTGCCGACGATCTCGAACTTCTCTTCCTTGATGCCTTCGCCCGAAGACATCATGAAGGTGCCGGTGCGGCCGTCGTCGTAATCCATGACGATCGTCGCCTCGTCGTCGACCAGGAAGTCATTGTACTTGCCGAACTTCATGTTCGCGTACAGCCGGTCCGGAACGCCCGCGATCCAGGTGTAGATGTCGAGCAGGTGGTGGCCCGGGTTGATCAGCATGCCGCCGCCTTCGCCCGTCCAGGACGAGCGCCACGGGGAGGAATGATGATAATATTCGGTCCGCAGGAAGTTGTAGTTCTGCAGCGTCACGCGCAGGACTTCGCCGACCGCGCCCTGCGCCATCAGCTCCTTCACCTTCATGTAGACGCCGAAGTAGCGCATGTGGAACATGATCGCGAACTTCAGCTCGGGATGCGCTTTCGCGGTCTCGGTCATGCGGATCGCCTGCTTTAACGAATGCGAAAGCGGCTTGTCGCAGAACACGTGCTTGCCGAGTTCGAACGCCTTGCAGACGATGTCGCAGTGCGTCGGATGCGGGGTGACGACCAGGACTGCGTCGTAGCACTCCGGGTGCTCAAAAAGTTCTTCCGTCGAACGGAAAAGCACGACGTCGGGGTTCAGTTTTTCCTTCGCCCACGCGACGGCTTCGTCCCTGCGCGCGGTGACCGCGCTGATCTTCATGTGTGGGGCCTTGCCCTCCGTGACCCATTCCGCGTACTGGCGTCCCATGGCGCCGGTGCCGATCACTGCCATCCGGATGATCTGTTCCATCTTGCTGCCTCCTTGCCGTTTAACATACTATGTTTTTGTGTTCTTTATGTGATTTAGCCGACGCGCATCTCGATGCGCGGTCCGCCTTTTCCTTCGATGTAATCGCGGGTGATGAAGACCCTGCCGATGTTCGGGTCCTTCGGGATCTCGAACATGATGTCGAGCATGAACTCCTCGATGATCGACCGCAGGGCGCGCGCGCCGGTGTCCTTCTTCAGGGCCTTCTCGGCGATCGCCTCGTACGCGTCGTCATCGAACTGCAGGTCCACCTCGTCCATCTGCAGCAGCTTCTGGTACTGCTTGATGATCGCGTTCTTCGGCTCCTTCAGCACGCGGACGAGCATATCCTTCGTCATCGGCTGCAGGGTGAAGACGACCGGCAGACGGCCGATGAACTCGGGGATCATGCCGAACTTCCTCAAGTCGTCCGTTTCGACGTACTTCAGGATGTCCTTCTCGTCGTCGTACTTGTCCTTCAGGTCCGCGCCGAAGCCCATCGAGGACTTCTCGTTCAGGCGTTCCTTGATGATCTCTTCGATGTCCGGGAACGCGCCGCCGCAGATGAACAGGATGTTCTTCGTGTTGACGGTCTCGAGCGGCACCATCGCGTTCTTCGAGTTCGCGCCGACGGGCACCTCGATCTCCGCGCCTTCCAGAAGCTTTAACAGGCCCTGCTGCACGGATTCGCCGCTGACGTCCCGCTGGGTCGCGTTCCGCTTCCTGGCAAGCTTATCGATCTCGTCA
>JAGDBR010000137.1 GCA_017958935.1 Lachnospiraceae bacterium
ATCCGTGTCGAGATCGGCCCGAAGGACCTGGAAGCCCGCCGGGCGGTGCTGGTCCGCCGCGACACGCGCGAAAAGTACGAAGTCTCGCTGAACGGTATCGAAGAGAAGGTCTGCGATCTGCTGCAGCAGATCCAGCAGGAGATGCTGGAGCGGGCGCGCGCGCACCGCGATGCGCACACCTATGTGGCGCGCAGCTATGAAGAACTGAAGGATACGGTCGAGAACCGGCCCGGCTTCGTGAAAGCCATGTGGTGCGGCGACCGTGCCTGCGAAGACAAGATCAAGGAAGAACTCGGCGCGACGAGCCGCTGCATGCCGTTTGAGCAGGAGCAGCTCTCCGACGTGTGCGTCTGCTGCGGCAGGCCCGCCAAGAAAATGGTCTATTGGGGAAGAGCCTACTGATGAATGCCCGAAATGCGGGGCCGTCATCCCGGACGACTCGAAGTTCTGCAATTACTGCGGGGAAAAACTGAACAGAAAGACCGCATCCGAGCTTCCGCCGGTGCAGAAACGGCCGCGTGACGAGGACTTCGACACGGCGGTCCGGCAGCCGCGCCGGGAAGCCGATGACGAGGCGGCGAACGCGAGGCCGAACAAATGGGTCGTTCTCGCGATCGTGCTGTCGGGCCTGGTGTTCGCCCTGGCAGGCATCATCGTCTACGGCGCCGCGAAGAGTAATCAGCACATCATCATCACACCGACGACGTCCGAGGAGACGCTGCCGGTGTCCTCGGACCCCGTCGAGACACAGCGGACCGACGAGCCGAGCGAAAGCGAGACCGAGACGGAAACGGAAACTGAGACGGAGACAGAGACCGAAACGGAGACCCCGAGCGAGAGCGAGACCGAAACGGAAGCGCCGACGGAGCCTGCGTACAGGGATCTGGACAGCGAAGGCCTGGTGTTCCGTCTGTATGAAGCGGAGAACCGCGCCGTCCTGCTGCGCTGCTTCAATTCGGAGAACGTGGTGCGCCTGCCGGCGGAAGTCGACGGCCTGCCGCTGACGGAGATCGGCCCGGAAGCCTTCACGGATTCGACCGCGATTTACTACGTGCAGATCCCGGAGAACGTGATCGTGCTGCATGGCAGCTGCTTCGCCTACTGTACGAGCCTGCGGGAGATCGTCCTGCCGGATTCGCTGATATGGTGCGAGAAGGAAGTATTCGAAGGCGCGGAGGGTTTCACGATCGTCGCGCATGACGGGACGCGGGGCAAGGCGCTGGCGGAAGAACTCGGCGTGGAATGGAGAGACGGAAGCACGCTTTCGGTAGATGAATAAGCATACGGGCTGCATGACGGTCCGGAAATGAACCGGTGAACACGGGCCGGAGACGGCCCGGAAATGGCAGGTGAACACGGGCCGGAGACGGCCCGGAAATGGCAGGAAGACATGAACATCCGGCTGGACCCTCAGGTCGAAAAGATCATCGCAGTATTGGAAGCCCACGGCCACGAAGCATACGCCGTGGGCGGCTGCGTTCGGGACAGCCTGCTCGGCCGGACGCCGAATGACTGGGACGTGACGACGTCGGCGCGCCCCGAGGAGGTCAAGAAACTGTTCCGGCGGACGGTCGACACCGGCATCCGGCACGGCACCGTCACGGTCCTGTTCGGCAAGACGGGCTATGAGGTCACGACCTACCGGATCGACGGCTGCTACAAGGATAACCGCCATCCGGAGTCCGTGGTCTTCACGGACCTTCTGTACGAGGACCTGCGCCGCCGCGACTTCACGGTCAATGCGATGGCCTACAGCCGCGTCCGCGGCCTGCAGGACCTGTTCGGCGGCCGGAAAGACCTGGAAAACGGCGTGATCCGCGCGGTCGGCGTGCCGAAGGAGCGGTTCACGGAGGATGCGCTGCGGATCCTGCGCTGCGTGCGGTTCGCTGCACAGCTGGATTTTACGGTCGACGAAGAAACACTGAAGGCGGCGGAGGAACTGTCCGGGAACCTGAAGGACATCTCGAAGGAGCGGATCCGCGAAGAGTTCGTGAAAACGCTGATGTCCGGACACCCGGAATATGTCGGCGTGCTGACGAAGATCGGCGCGGTCCGGTTCATTGAGCCGACGTTCCCGGAAAGAGAGGAGCGCGCAATCGCGCTGCTGACGGCGGCCCCGGCGGACGAGGTGTTCCGGCTCGCGGCGTTCCTGTACGGGGCGGCAGATCCGGACGCAGTGCTCCGGGACCTGCGGTTCGACAACAAGACGCGGAAGGCGGTCGTTTCGATGGTCCGCTTCGCCGACGAAGCCCTGTCGGATGAGCCGCGCAGGCTGCGGCATCTGATGCGGGACTACGGAAAAGAAGCCTTCGACGACCTGCTGGTCTTCCACGGCCTCGTCCACGGAACGGACGTTTCCGGGGCGCGGAAGGAAGCCGCGGGGATCCTGGAACGGGGAGAATGCGTGAGCCTTTCGGAGCTGGCCGTGACCGGCGAAGACCTGAAGGCACAGGGCGTTCCGGCGGGCCGCGAAATGGGCCGCGTGCTGAGCGCGCTGCTGGAATGCGTGCTCGACGAACCCGAATTTAACAAAAAAGAGAAATTACTGTTGCATATTTCGAAAATATAGTTTAAGATTTCAACGGCACCACTTGGTGTTAATCTTTACGCATATTTGAAAGGAGGCATTTATGGCATATAAGATTTCTGATCTGTGCATTAAGTGCGGCTCCTGCGAAGCAGGATGCCCGGTTGGCGCTATTACCGAAGGTGATGAGCAGTATGTGATCGATCCTGATGTCTGCATCAGCTGCGGCAGCTGCGAAGCAGGGTGCCCGGTCGGCGCGATCGCTGAGGAATAATGCGTTCAGGAGAGGCTGCCGCACGAGGTGCGCAGCCTCTTTCTTTTTTTGCCTTGCGGAGAACAAAATGGGAAAGTACTGCATTCTGTACAATTCTAAAACACATAATAAGAAGAGCCTGGAAAACGCGCGGAAAGCGGAGCGGTGGCTGCCCGGTTCGGAATTCGAATACCGGGACGCGACCGAGATCGGCAGCCTGTGCGACTTCCTGGACCGGCTGCCCGCGGACACCGACCTGATCTTCACGGGCGGCGACGGCACGGTCAATCACGTGATCAACGAGCTCGACGGATACGAACTGAAGCGGCCGCTGTACTATTATCCGGCAGGCACCGGGAACGATTTCATCAACGACCTGCAGAAGCCGCTGGATTGCGAGCCCTTCCCGATCAACGAATACATGAAGCACCTGCCGACCGTCACCGTGAACGGGAAGCGCTATAAGTTCATCAATGCCGTCGGCTTCGGCCTGGACGGCTATTGCTGCGAAGAGAAAGACCGGCTGGTCGCCATGGGCAGGGACAAGTCCTACACGATGATCGCGGCCGAAGGCCTGATGTTCAAGTACAAGCCGACGAACGCGAAGGCGACCGTGGACGGGGAGACGCTCACGTTCTCGAACGTCTGGCTCGCGCCGACGGCGGTCGGTTCGTTCTACGGCGGCGGCGTGAAGATCGCGCCGACCCAGCGCCGCGACGATCCGGAGCACCTGGTGACCTGCGAGATCCTGCACAGCTGCGGGAGACTGCGCGGAGCGACGATCTTCCTGGACGTCTGCGCCGGAAAGGCGGAAAAGTATCCGCAGTACATCAACATCCGCCGCGGCCGGCACGTCGAAGTGGAGTTCGACCGCCCGGTGGCGCTGCAGATCGACGGCGAGACGGTCCTGGGCGTCACAAGATATGCCGTTGACGCAGCAACGTGAAAAAACGCCGAAAAACAAGGATTTTTGTGAAAAAATTGCGAAATCATTGACTTTTCGGGGGTTTTCTGATATAAAGGCTAATGGAATTGCGGCATGAGCCGCAACCACAATATCTAGGAGGTTTACTATGAATAAAAAAGAGTTGGTTGCTGTCGTTGCACAGAAGGCCGGCGTTTCCAAGAAGGACGCTGAGGCTGTCGTTAACGCGCTTGTCGAGTCCGTTACCGCTGAATTAAAGAAGGGCGGCAAGGTCCAGTTAGTCGGCTTCGGTACGTTCGAAGTTTCCAAGAGAACCGCTCGCGTTGGCCGCAACCCGCGCACCAATGAGACCATCAAGATCAAAGCTTCCAAGGCTCCGAAGTTCAAGGCCGGCAAGGCTTTAAAGGACGCTGTCAATAAGAAGAAATAATTGTTGATTTGTGAACTCGGATCACCCCGCGGCTTTCTGCGGGGTGATTTTCGACAATGCGGCGCAGGGCCGGCCGCCCGAATCCCGGCTCCGTCTCGATGAAAAGATCCTCGATCCGTCAGAAGAAAGCGAATAAGCGGACTGTCCTGATCACCGTGGTCATCACGGTGCTGCTGGTCTGCGTCCTCGGCTTCGGTGTCGTCCGGGCGAACAAGCGCCTCCGGGATCTTGCGGCAGAAGCGAACGCAGTCCAGTCGGGCGTGGAAACGCAGATCGCCGAGAGCCAGGCGCTGGCAGAGCGGCAGGAGGGCGGACTGACGATCGCCGAGATCATTGAGATCGCGCGCGAGAAGTTCAGGCTCGTCTTCCCGAACGAGATCATTTTCGTCCCGAAAGACAGCGAAAAGTAGGAAAGAGCGGCCGGCTTCAGCCGGCCCTTTTCATTCCGGCGCGGCCTTTAAGCCGCGCTCTTTTTTTGCCCGGACGGGTTGCCTGCGCGGCAATTTGCGGGTACAATGACAATATGAGGGAAAAGGTGCTGAGAACGATCGAAGAACGGAAGCTGATCGACGCGGGAGACCGCGTCCTTGTGGGCTGCTCCGGCGGCGCCGATTCCATGTGCCTGCTGCACCTTCTGGCGCTTTTGCAGGAACCTTTGGACTTTTCGCTGTACGCCGTCCACGTGCACCATCATCTCCGGGCGGACAGCGCGGACATGGATGCAGCGCTCGTGGAAGAGACATGCCGGAAGCTGAACGTTCCCTGCACGGTCCTGCACCGGGACGTCCCGGCCGTTCAGACGGCGCAGAAAATCTCCGCCGAGGAAGCGGCCCGCGACGCGCGCTACGACGCCTTCCGGGAGGAGGCCGCGCGGATCGGAGCGAACAAGCTCGCCGTCGCGCATCACAGCGAGGACCGCGCGGAGACGATGCTCTTCCAGATGATCCGCGGCAGCGGGCTGCGCGGCAGCGCCGGCATGCAGCCGAAGCGCGCGTTCGGGGAGCTCACGGTGATCCGGCCGCTTCTGGAGGTCTCGAAGGAAGAGATCCTGGCATATGACCGCGGGAACGGGATCCCCTGGCGCGAAGACGAGACGAATAGGGAGGACAGCGCCGACCGGAACCGGCTGCGGCAATACGTCCTGCCGGAGCTTGAGAAGATCCGCCCCGATGCCGTCGGAAAGCTGAACGCGCTCGGCGCTTATTTCACCGAAGTCGACGATTACCTGCGGGCGGAGGCCCGCGCCTGGACCGCCGTCTACATGCGGAACACGAAGGGCGTGATCCCCGAGGACCCGTTCCGGGACACACCGAAGATCCTGAAAGAATACATCGTGGCGGAAGTGCTGCGGAAGCTTCAGGTGCCGATGAAGGACAAGGGACGCGTGCACCTGGACAGCGTGGCGGCCCTGGCGGACGTAAGCGTCGGAAAGCGCGTCCGCGTCTCGAACGAATGGGAAGCGGTCCGCACGTATCAAGGGATAGCGTTCGGGAGAACGGACGAGGACGAAGATGCCGGGGATCCTGCGGCAGGACACGGCAAAAACGCCGGGGATCCGGAAACAGCCGAAGGGGACCCCTCGGCGCTGCGCACCCTCCCGGTCAGCGCGCTGACGCTCGAAACGCGCGTGTTTCCTTACGAAAAGGGCATGGAAATCCCCCGAAAAGAGTATACGAAATGGTTCGATTATGATAAAATGAAAGGACCCCCCAAGCTTCGCACGCGGCGGCCGCACGACGTTTTTTCGCAGGCGGCGGGCGCGCACAAAAAGCTGAAGGACTTCTTCATTGACGAGAAGATCCCGCAGCAGGAGCGCGGGGACATTCCGCTGGTCGCGGACGGCAGCACGGTCCTCTGGATCGTCGGCGTCCGGATGAGCGAAGAATACAAGGTGACGGAAGACACGAAGAACGTTCTGGAGATCACGGTACGGAGGAAAGAAAAGTGAAGGAGATCATCACGGTCCTGATCGATCAGGAAACGGTGGAAAAAAGGATCCGGGAACTGGCGGCGCAGATCAGCCGCGACTATGAAGGGAAGACGGTCCATCTCATCGGCATTCTGAAGGGCAGCGTCATGTTCATGACGGAGCTCGCGAAGCATCTGACGATACCGGCGACGTTCGATTTCATGAGCGTTTCCTCGTACGGCGACGGCACGAGCTCGAGCGGCATCGTCCGCATCTCGAAGGATACCGACGAGAGCCTCGAGGGCAAAGACGTCGTGATCGTCGAGGACATCGTGGACTCCGGCCGGACGCTTTCGTACCTGCTCGAGCTGCTGCAGCAGCGGAACCCGAATTCGCTGCGGCTCACGACGCTGCTCGACAAGCCGGACCGCCGCGTGCGCGAGGTGCACGTCGACTACGACGGCTTCATCATCCCCGACAAATTCGTGGTCGGCTACGGCCTCGATTACGCCCAGCGCTACCGCAACCTGCCTTACATCGGCGTTGTCTCATTCGAGGAATAAACTGCATGAACACAGAGAACAGAAGAGGCCCGGGCAGCGCGGCGATGGTATACCTGATCTTCATGGCCGTCCTGCTCCTGGGTTCGATCTTTCTGTCCAGACTCGGCCCCGGCCGCTACACGTCGGTCGACTACCCGTCGTACGCGGCGCAGCTGGAGGCCGGCAAGATCGCGAAAGCGGAGATCGTCCAGGACAAGACGGTCCCGACCGGCGCGATCCTGTATACCCTGGCGGAAGATGAAAAGACCGTTTACCGCGTCTCGGTCACCGACGTGAACGAGGAGCGCGGGAACCTGGACCGCGCGAACGTCGGCTACACGATCGACGACGTCCCGAAGGACAGCTATTTCATGACATCCATCCTGCCGGCACTGATCGTCGTGCTCGGCCTTTTGCTCGTGATCATCCTGATGAACCGGGCGAACGCGGGCGCTGCGAACGGCGGCGGACCGATGACGACGTTCACGAAGAGCCGCGCGCAGATCTCCGATCCCAAAAAGAACCCGATCCGCTTCGACAACGTCGCAGGCCTTGTCGAAGAAAAGGAAGAGCTCGAGGAGATCGTCGATTTCCTGAAAGACCCCAAGAAATACATGGACCTCGGCGCCCGCATCCCGAAGGGCGTGCTTTTGGTCGGCCCTCCGGGCACCGGCAAGACGCTGCTCGCGAAAGCGGTCGCGGGCGAGGCGGGCGTGGCGTTCTTCACGATCTCGGGCTCCGATCTCGTGGAGATGTTCGTCGGCGTCGGCGCGGGCCGTGTCCGGGACCTGTTCGAGACCGCGAAGAAGAACGCTCCGTGCATCGTCTTCATTGACGAGATCGACGCGGTCGCGCGCATCCGCGACTCAGGCCTCGGCGGCGGTCATGACGAACGCGAGCAGACGCTGAACCAGCTGCTCGTCG